>JAUHYS010000317.1 GCA_030426445.1 bacterium | reverse complement strand
AATCGATGCATACACATTGAGTTTCGGAAGGGGAAAACCTACCGAATCCGCTGTCTGCACATTGCCAATATTTTTGGCCTCCACACTAAAAAAATAATGTTTCTTAAAGTTAATACTGCCCCCCACATCCACCAGGGCACGCGAACGAATCCATCGCGTATTGGGAAAATCAATGGCGAGTCCGTCGATGTATTGCACTCGAGTAAAAACAGAACCCAGATCACTGTGAAGCTTAATTTGCGCATTGGCTAAATGGCGCGGCCTGCCAACCAACTGACGGTCACTGCCTTTAAATTTTGCATTGAGAAAAGTGTAGTTACCCGAAATCTCCACATAACGATGCGGGTTGAGTAATAGACTCAACTCTAAACCTTGCGCCAACACCGCATCTGTATTGAGGGGCGCAATGGTAAACGCACTGATCGGAACAAACACAATGGAGTTATCAATATGGTTGCGAAAATAACTCGCCTCAATATGGCCCGACTTCCAACGCCATCCAAGGCCAGCGTCAAAGTTAAGCGCCTCTTCTTTTTTTAAATTGGAGTTGCCGCGAATAAAACCCTGATCCGGAAAATAGAGTTCATTAAAATTAGGATAACGAAAAGAATTGCCCACATTGGCTTTTAACTCCAAACTACTCACAGGCTTGCCAATAACTCCTACATGCCATGCTAGGTCACTGCCAAAATCACTGGCGTGTTCCCAGCGGAGTGAAGGGTTTAGCATCAGCTTCTCATCCAGAAACCAAATTTCATCCCCAAAATGCAAAGCATGACTATAACGGTTTTGATCTGCAGCAACAGCGCTACCCGGTAATGGAGAGCTTGAGCGAAAACCCTGCCATTGGTATTGATATAAAAAATTAAAAAGATGCCGGTGGGCAGCAAAGTTTTTCTCATAAAGCCAACGACTTTTTAATCCAACATTGTGGTTTTGATATTGGACATCGATTGGATTTCCCAATGCCGGTGAAGGGTCAGTGAAATGACTGCGTTCTAAGTTATAGGCAGGTGTCAAACTCCATTGCAGATTTTTTACAAAAAAATCCGTCCATTGCCAATGCAGTCCCACACTATTGCGCAAAAGATTTTCGTGGGCTTCCAGAGGGTTTTTCGGAAAGAGTTGAGTAGTCTCGATTTCTGTCCCGGGTTTGTCTCGTGAGCTGTAAAAAAAATCGTTGGTCAAACTAAGACGCATCTTTGGAGAAACTTTAAAGTCCAAACGCGCTAACAAAGACTCGTTAAAAAAACTATTTTGGATACGCTCAAAGCTTTCTGTGCCTCCAATGCTCGCTCCCTCACCAAAATGAATCTTGGTTGCGTCAAAAGGATAGTCACCTCGGCTACTGAGATGGCTTTGTTGCAGACTCAGCCCAACGTTTTTCCAGGACTTAGAAAAACCTAATTGCTCTTCCACAGTGAAAAAACTTCCCAAGGAAAGCTTGGCCGTAAGCTCGGGTTTGCGTTTGGCCTGCTTTGTAATAATATTGATGACCCCACCCATGGCATCACTGCCAAAACGACTGGTGGCTCCACCACGAATCACTTCAATTCTTTCTATCGAAGAAAGCGGCAGGCTAGAAAAATCAAAAGCCCCGCCTTGACCGGTATTGAGCTTGATGCCATCCAAAAAAACCGACACTTGTTCTGCGGTGGATCCCCGAATCGTCACGGTCGAAAGCTGTCCCAATCCTCCAAAGCCTTTCACAAAAATACCCGGCTGCTGTGATAGCAATTGTGGCAGGTCGATGACGCGCTCTTGATAGTCTTCGGGATAAATGACGCTTGCAAAGGCACTGGGTTTGACCTCGGCGGAAGAAAAAGCTTGCGCTTCTACATTTATTTCGGGTGCTTCCAGGACCTCTTTTTCACTTTTCTGAATGCTTTCCGCAACAAGAGGTCTGCTCAATAATAAAGTGAGCATGAGCCAAAGCATGACTAAAAGACAGCTCTGCCAAGAAAATTTTAGAAATACAAAAGCGAATTTAGAATTCAAGAAACGAAGCCTTTCTCTCTATCCACGAAGAGAAGATCTCAATACGAAAGTTCATTAACTGGATATCCTGACTTAAGGCCTCAAAGTTTTATCAAACTTCTTTAGCTAGGTTCCTTGCCTTCCCACCTTTTATCTATAATTTAAGAAATTAAAGGCAGTGACTAAAAACGGAACTTAGCTTCAAAGGCCTATCACAGTGGCGGGACCGTGTCTGAATTGAACAGAGCTTCCCCAGAAAATAAACTGCGAGTGCTTAATT
>JAUHYS010000316.1 GCA_030426445.1 bacterium | reverse complement strand
GCTCAACTGATCTAGAACTTTTATTTAAAGAAGACTTCACCCCATCGGAAAAATTCTTTGTAATGTTTTTAAAGTTTCCTTTCACAATGCTGTTCAAGATATTAAAATCCAAAGGAGTATCACTGATCACGCCCTGAATGGTAATTGCTTGTGAGTTAAGCTCTACATGATCTGTAATTTGCGCACCCTCCTCCACTGGATTTTTTGTCATCGATGAGGAAATCGAGTGCTTCATAAAAACAGTTGCGTCTATTGTAACAGTACCTATTTGAGTTTTTGTTTTTTCATAAATAATATTCAGTAAAGCCATGATTACACCGCTGCTGCACCATTTGCCTGATCGGCTTGCCTGATTAAGACATCCCACTGTCTGGATACTGCTTTCTTAATCTCTTCAGTGAGTGAAGAAGCTGGCACTGTAATGTTAAAATTTCCTGTTGCTTTGATATTTTTATTTTCTACTGTTGGTGTTGATAAAGAGCTAGATGATGCAGGCAACACAGAAGCCGAACTCTTACCAGTAATCTTGTTTGATTGAATATTTTCAATGGCTCTTTTGAAAATATTAAACGAAGAGAGAAGAGACTTATCATCTGTCCCTTTAATCTGGTTTAGAGAGCTATTTACTTTTGAAAAGGCGTTAGTTGACCCTGAGAAAGCTTCTCCACTTCTAATTTTTCCGATCGCTCCGAATGCAGTCAAAGGATTGGCTAATTGCTTGGCTATTTCTACGGTTTCCATAAACCCTGCTTTTAAAAACTCAAACAAGGATCCGAAAAGATTCGTCCACATACTAACGATTTCTTTTCCGGCTTTAACGATCTCACCCGTTAGACTATTATCACCACGAAAGAATGCTAAAAGGTCATCTATGAGTAAAAAAACTATATTTAAGGACTCTTTAAACATTTTGATGATGGCTTGACCGATTCCAGAATTTACCCAAACTTCGAGACCTTTTATGAGTCGAGACAAAACAAAAATAACCGCTTCAAAAGCAAGTGCAAGGGCACTCATGACTTTAATAAAACCCTCTGTTGCGTCTTTGCCTTCGCCTCCAAATATACTGGCAATACTTTGACCGATGTAATCTAAAAGCGGTACAATCTTTTCAAAGAATCTATCTATTCCAGACTTGATGAACTTAGCATTATTCTTATACCAGGCAACCATGCTTTGAACGACGTTAGCAAATGCAGGTAATAAGGCGTTTCCTAATGTTGTTTTCAAGCCCAGAAAGATCGAGCTCAGACGGCTCAAGTTATCGTTAAATTCTTCCGATTGACGAGTAGCTTTTTCCCGAATAATCAAACCAAAAAGTTCAGCTTCCTTCCCAGCTTCTTTAATGGCTTTGGATCCCTGATTTAAAAATGGAATAAGCTCAGATCCTGCGCGCCCCATCAATGCAAGAGACACTTCTGTCTTTTTTGCCCCATCAGGCATTGCAGCAATTCTGTCTGAAATCAGATATAAAAGGCCTTCAGTATCTTGTAAATGTTTTTTGGGATCAATACCCAGTTTTGCAAAAGCTTCAGAAGTTTCTAGACCACCTTCACTTGCATCAATTAAATTCTTGGATAGAAACTTAAGAGAGTTCGCCATGTTCTCTTGAGAAGTTCCTGCAAGCCCAGCTGCATAGCTCAAGCGTTGGAAAGACTCGACATTCACACCAATTTGCTGCGAAGTTTTAATCGCATTGTCGCCAATGTCTGCAAAGTTTTTTACAACTGAAAAAAGAGCGTTCCCAGCCGCATAAACAGAAGCTACTGCAACACCAATAGTAGCCACTGCACCTGCAACGGCTGTGCCCACAATCGTAAACTTGGACGCAAGGGAACCTGCGGTCATGGTTAGCTTACTAAAGCCAGTTTCAGCTTTATTGAGCTTGTTTTGATCAACATCAAAGCCTATTTTTGTGACGAGTTCCCTGACTTGCATGGTGCAGCGCTACCTTCTTTCAGTTAATTTTTTAATGGATTCTTGTTCTTTGAACATGGCTTCTTCACGATAATCAATAATGGCATTTGCATCTGCCAAATCATCAATGGTCCATTGAGATCTAATTTCACTTAAGCTAGCGATATCGTTCACAACACATCGCCAAATTGACGGATGTGTTTTTAAATAGAGCGCGCCTTGACCCGATTCTCTTTCGCCACCGGCGCGCTTGCTTTGGCGAAGAGGCCTCCTAAAAAATCGGCATATTGAAAATATAAAACCGATCCAAGCAGTTTAAAAAGACCGGAGTAATTGCCAATGAAATGTATA
>JAUHYS010000315.1 GCA_030426445.1 bacterium | reverse complement strand
CCATTTTTCCGCAACGTTGTAATATCGAATTCATCCAGATCATCAGTGAAACCCAGCTTAAAATGCGGGTCTGGGAACGCGGTTCTGGAGAAACCTTGGCTTGTGGCACCGGAGCTTGTGCCGCTTTAGTTGCAGCGGTACTTAATCAAAAATCTGGACGTCAAGCGACCTTACAGTTGCGTGGCGGCGATTTAAATATTTTCTGGAACGAAGCCGACAATCGTGTTTATATGACGGGACCTGCAGTGGAAGTTTTTACTGGAGAAATTTTATTGTAAATTGAATCCTAAATTTCTCTGCAGGGGACCTTCTGTACACTTAGAAATGAAGAGATATATTTCAAGGGTGATTGAGAAATAGTTAAATGCGAGGCACTCGATAAAACCATGACCGAGTCGTACCTTAAGTACGTCGCAGGGGATGGTTTTGAGAGCAATAAAGCAGATAGCTGTTTATCGATCATCCACCGAGGTTGATATGTTTTATGGATCAGGCGTAGCCTTAGTCACTCCCTTTAAAAATGAAAAAATTGATGAAGCGGCATTAACGCAGCTTATCGAAGAGCAAATTGCAGCGGGCACAGACTTTTTAGTCCCCTGTGGCACCACGGGTGAATCCCCGACTCTTTCACACGAAGAACATAATTGGGTAATTGAACATTGTGTTAAAATCGCGCAAGGCCGGATTAAAGTTTTAGCAGGAGCCGGATCCAACTCCACAGCCGAGGCGATTCGTTTGGCAAAACACGCTCAACAAGTCGGGGCAGATGGCAGCTTACAAATCACCCCTTACTATAACAAACCGACACAAGCTGGACTGATCGCGCACTTTGAGGCCATCCACAACGCAGTCGATCTGCCCATGGTACTTTATAATGTTCCAGGTCGCACTAGTGTCAATCTATTGCCGGATACCGTCGCCCAACTTGCCAAGCTTCCTAATATTATCGGTATTAAAGAGGCCAGTGGCTCACTGGATCAAATTTCGCAAATCATCGAAACCTGCTCAAAAGACTTTGTGCTGCTTTCAGGAGAAGACAGTTTGACTTTTCCCATGTTGAGCTTGGGAGTCAAAGGTTCCATTTCAGTTACAGCCAATGTGGTTCCGCAGCTTTGTGCCCAAATGTTCCAAAGTTTAGGTATCAGCCATCAGGGCATCAAAACAGAAAATCAAAATTGGGAACGCGCTCGCGAAATTCATTTTGCTTTGGCAGAACTCAATCGCGTTCTCTTTATTGCAACCAACCCCATACCGGTTAAAAGCGCTTTGGCCATGATGGGTAAAATTAAAGATGAATTACGCTTACCCTTAGTTTCTCTAAAGGGAGAGGCAAGACAAAGTTTGGAAAAAACACTCAAAGCAATGAAATTAATATAAAGCCATCGTATAAACTCACTCTTTACAAATTTCACTTTTTATGTATTCTACTTAATAAGGTTATTTTAAAAAGGAATTCACTATGACTAACATGACTTTTTCAGTAGATGCACAAATTTTAAAAAAAGCACGCAAAGTAGCTATCGACAAAAATACCACATTGTCTCAGTTAGTACGCGGATATCTTAGAGAACTTGCAGAAACCCAATCTCTTGAATCTGAAGAAATCATTAAGCAATTAAAAAAATCTTTCAACGCTTCTTCAGTAAAAATGGGTAGAAAAAAATGGAAAAGAGAAGAGCTCTATGACCGAAAAATTCTTTCTGGATACTAATATTCTTGTCTATGCCCATGATTCTTCTGAACCAAAAAAACAAAGGCATGCTCAAGAATTAGTTTTTGAGGGTTTGCGTTCTCATTACGGTGTTCTATCCATTCAGGTCCTGTCAGAGTTTTTTGTAGTGGTCACAAAAAAAATACCGAAGCCCTTATCGATAAACCACGCTAAGAAAGAAATCGAATTGCTTGCTCATCTTGAGGTATGTGAATTAGATCTCAATATGATACGTCATGCTATCGAACATCAAAAAAAGTTTAAAATCAACTACTGGGATGGACTCATTATAGCCGCTGCACAAAAGAGCCATTGTCAGTTAATATACTCTGAAGATTTAAATCACAGTCAAAATTATGGAGAGACCAAGGTCATCAACCCGTTTAAATAAACATTCTATCAAGGAGACATTATGATCAAAGTACTTGTTACCGGCATTTCAGGACGCATGGGCAGTCGCATCGCTGAACTCTTACGGCATAGCCCTGGACTGAAACTCAATGGTGCAACCGAAGCCCCTGGATCTTTTGCGATCCAGACCATGCTTCCCGAAGGCCAC
>JAUHYS010000314.1 GCA_030426445.1 bacterium | reverse complement strand
ATCCCATGGGGGTTGAAATCAGTGATATCTTTGTAATTCTAAAACCACGCTCACAATGGGAAACGGCAGAAACCAAAGAGGCCTTAGTCGGAAAAATGGATGCGGCGTTAAAAGAGCAAGTCCCAGGAAATATGTTTAGTTACTCGCAGCCCATTGAACTTCGTGTTTCTGAGTTAATTTCAGGGGTACGATCCGATGTCGCCGTAAAAATTTATGGAGAGGACCTTGAGACACTTAAGAAGTTAGGCGATCAGATTGTAGGAGTGATGGGTCAAGTCAATGGTGCCGCTGATGTCAAGGCTGAACAGGTGGCCGGTTTGCCAGTACTTCGAGCTAGAGTCGACCGAGAAAAAATTGCTCGATTTGGCCTCAACGTTAAAGATGTCCTTGAGACACTTCGGGCCATTGGAGGTCGGTCGGTTGGTGAAATTTTAGAAGGTCAAAAAAGATTTACTTTTCAAGTTCGCCTACAAGATGATTATCGAAATGACCCCCAAAAGATACAAAACATACCAATCCTCGCTCCCAGTGGCAAAATGCTTCCTTTGGGAGAAGTCGCAGAATTGGTCATCGAAGAGGGGCCTGCCCAAATCAGTCGAGAAAATATCCAACGCCGGCTAACCGTGGAATCTAACGTTCGTGGACGTGATTTAGCGGGATTCGTAGCTAACGCCAAGGAAGCTATTGCTCAACAGGTAAAAATCCCTCCCGGCTATACTTTGGAATGGGGTGGTCAATTCGAAAATCTTCAAACAGCTAGTAAACGTCTCATGATTGTTGTTCCTCTAGCTTTGCTATTAATTTTTGTACTCTTGTATTCAAGTTTTGGCTCGGCCAAGATAGCAACATTAATTTATCTCAATGTGCCGGTAGCTGCCACCGGCGGAATTATCGCTCTTTTTGCACGAGGACTTCCCTTTAGTATCTCAGCAGGCGTGGGATTTATCGCTTTATTTGGAATTGCTGTTTTAAACGGGGTGGTACTAATGACTTATATCCTTAAAAAGCGATCTGAAGGACTTAATGCCATGGACGCGGCAATGGAAGGAGCAAAAGTCAGGTTAAGACCGGTATTAATGACTGCCGTTACCGATGCCTTAGGTTTTATGCCCATGGCATTTTCCACTAGTGCTGGTGCAGAAATACAAAGGCCTTTAGCAACGGTTGTCATTGGAGGCCTAGTGACTTCTACCTTGCTAACCTTATTAGTCTTGCCTACTATTTATAGTTGGTTTGAGAAAAAAGAAGAAGAAATAGAAATTTAATTTTTGTGAGGTAAAACATGAAAGAAATCAAAGCAATTATCCAGCCTTTTATGCTCCAGCATGTGCTCGATGCTTTAAAACAGATACCTGAGATGCCGGGAGTAACCATCTCAGAGGTGAAAGGGTTTGGCAGGGGAAGAGCTGAACATAGTGATAAAAGTGAAACTGCCTGGGGTACCAAAGTGGTCCCCAAACTCAAAGTTGAAACGGTAGTTACTGATGCTATGACCGATGAGGTTATTAAAGCGATTCAAAATTTTGCCCACACTGGTAATATTGGAGATGGCAAAATAATTATTTACCCAGTAAGTCAGGTTATTAAGATTCGAACGGGAGAGAGCGGTCAAGTCGCTCTCTAACATGCTCGGAGCAGGTTTACTAACAATCCCTATGGGCTTTCTTAAAATAAAATTAAAATAGAAATCAAGAGAGGAAAGATGATGCTGATGAAGGTCATTCGCAGCATCATTAATCTTTTGTGAAGTTAAACGTACAGCGCTACGAAGTGGAAATAGCATCAAATTCATAATAATACCAGGTGAAATACCTTCATGCATGTTTTGGCTATGTAAGCATATCACGATCCTGTTGATGACTTTTCTGTTTTTTTGAAACCTTGGATTGATTTAAATCTAAAGCAACTTCTTTCTCATTCTTTCGGCTCATGGTCTCAGGAAGTTTGGCCCGGTCGTTGGTATAGATTTTTGCTTCCTGCCTTGCTCGACTGATGGCCACATAAAAATTATCCTGAGCACTGGTTAAACTTCTCGTGTTAGCCTCCACCAGAACTCGTTCGCAGGTTTTACCCTGAGCCGAGTGAACAGTTGAACAATAGCCATGCTCTAAGTGAAGCGGTTTTTGGGTCGATAAGGTAACTTGATCACCATTCTCACGCTTAAAATGAAGGTTGCCTTTTTCTGGTTTTAAAAATGTAAGTTTCTCCCCATTGATAAGGCCGTTCTCTCGATTATTTTGAGTAACTCGAAGCATTTCACCCTTAGCCATTTCACATTTTTCTAGTGAATAGACAT
>JAUHYS010000313.1 GCA_030426445.1 bacterium | reverse complement strand
TGTGAGCCATCTTGAGGAACTCCTCCCATCATGTCGTCATAACTTTGGTCGCTTACACCAGGATTTTGAGAACCTGGGTAATTATTTTGGTAAGCGTCTTGTTGTGGGTTGACTTGGGGTTTTTGATACCGTGAATTATAAACTGAATCTGACATGAAAGGCTCCCGTTAAGATATATTAAGGTTTAATCAAGCTATCATAGCTGCCGAATTAAATTTTATTTAAATAATAAACAAAGCTTATGCTTTGATTATGCTTTATTTATCGAATCAGTAGGGGGGCAAGGTTGCGTCTAGGTCATAGAATTTACTAAAATAAGGTCATTTTTAAAGAAAAAAAGGGATCCATTCTATGTGTGCTTTGCCATCTCTTTTTAATTCGATAGAAAAAGCAACCGCTTGAATTGTATATTCTTTAATTATTTCAGGGTGTTTGAGTAAATAAAATTGAATGGCCTTTTTAAAGCGTTTTATTTTTTTGGGGGTAATCGTCATTAAAGGGTGAGCTAAATGATTGTGTGAACGCATTTTAACTTCAATAAAATAGAGTGAATTATTTTTTAAAGCAATAATATCAATTTCCCCAAAACGAGTGTAAAATCGACGGTTTAATATTTTAAAGCCCTTTTTTTTTAAATAGTTACAGCTTAAGTCTTCTCCCCAATGGCCGAGTTGGTAAGGGGCTTTGGGAGAAGTGAGTTTCTTAAAAGGGCGCTTTTTGAAGCAGTTTAACTTTACCATCACGGGACTCCTTTTTTTGCTTTACAGAGCCCGTCAAAAAATAGCTTTTTGAAACGGCGCTTAATGAAATTCTTACCAATGTTAGCTAAGCAATAATAAGAATTTCATTAGCTAGGCTTAGCAGTGGCGTTTAAGCTGCTAGTCAAAAAGTGGAAAAAAGTTATTTTTCAACAGGTCTATAATTGAATTATGCAAATAAAGTGCCGTATTGATGATTTAAAATAATTAATAATTTTAAATGGTTAGGTTTATTTAAAATACGGTAAGTAGAGAAGGGTAGGAATTTTGAATTCCGGCGACCAGAAACAAGACTTTTTTAAGTCGTTTCCAGAACAGTATCGCGTCGGTATTTCTCCGAAGGGGCAGGGTAGTCCAGGGTATAGTGCAAACCGCGACTTTCTTTGCGCCACAAAGCAGAACGCACAATGAGTTCTGCAACCGTACCCAGATTTCGTAACTCTAACAGGTCACTATTTAATTGGCTTTGTTGAAAAATTTCCTGAATTTCTTGATTGAGCCGAGCGAGTTTATGTTGTGCTTTCTTAAGTAAACGTTTACGTCTTACAATACCGACATAGTTCCACATCAGCTCTCGGATTTCATCCCAACTTTGCTTTACAATCACGCCTTCTAATTTTTCCGAATTTGTACTCTCTGCCCATTCAGGAATTTGATTTAAAGAAGGGAGCTGGCAACTTAACCTTGTTTTGGCCTCTGTTGCAGCTGCATTGGCAAAAACCAATGCCTCCAAAAGTGAATTGCTTGCCAATCGATTCGCTCCATGAAAACCCGTGAAGGCGACTTCACCACATGCAAACAAGTTTTGAATAGGAGTCTCAGCGTGAGAGTTCACCATAATTCCCCCACACATATAATGGGCTGCAGGTACTACAGGAATAGGCTGCTGGCTTAAATCAAAACCGTACTTTTTGACACGTTGGCAAATATTTGGAAAGCGTTCGAGTAAGTAATCCTTAGGTAAATGCGTCATATCTAAGAGCACATAATCATCGCCACGGATTTTGAGTTCTTGATCAATGGCTCGTGCGACAATATCCCGTGGTGCGAGTTCGGCTCGATTATCGTATTTTTTCATAAAGGTTTGACCATTGCTTAAACGCAAGATGCCGCCTTCTCCACGCAGAGCTTCTGATATCAGAAAAGTTTTGGACTGAGGGTGATACAGGCAAGTAGGGTGGAACTGAACAAATTCCGCATCCATGATGGACGCCCCGATGCGGGCCGCCATCGCCAGGCCTTCGCCTCTCGCCATCAGCGGGTTGGTGGTTATACTATAGAGATGGCCGATACCTCCGGTGGCAAGGACAACTTCTTTGACCGGAATGCGGTAGCCTTCACCGAAGCCAAATGCTCGGGATGGCCAGAGCCAGGCCGCTGTTATCGTGTTGTTATCTGCCTCGAGCCTGTGGACCTCAACCTTCTCTAGAACCTCTATAGAGGGGGTGTTTTTCACCTGATCGATCAAGGCGGCCATAATTGCGCCGCCGGCTTTGTCTCCTTCCACATGGACGATACGGTTTGTGCGGTGGGCGGCTTCCCTT
>JAUHYS010000312.1 GCA_030426445.1 bacterium | reverse complement strand
CCTTGGCGGGCACCGTGGAAGAGGTGGCGCCCCACTGGTCCCTGTTGCCGCTGGTCAAGCCGGAAGTGCCGGAAGGCGCGGCCCACCCCATCGACGCCTTTATTCGCGCGCGCCTGGAGGAAAAGGGGATTGCCCCTTCCCCGACGGCGGAACGCCGCATCTTGATTCAACGGCTCTACTACGATCTCATCGGACTACCACCCACGCCGGAAGAAGTCGAAGCCTTTTGCGCGGACCCCGATCCCGAGGCCTATGAGCGCCTGGTGGATGGGCTGCTTGCCTCGCCCCGCTACGGCGAGCGTTGGGCCCGGCACTGGCTCGACACGATTCAGTTTGCCGATTCCCATGGCTATGAGCACGATGTCGGCCGGAACAACGCGTGGCCTTTTCGGGACTATGTCATCGAAGCGCTGAACGCGGACCGGCCCCGGGCGCGCTTCATCCGGGAGCAATTGGCGGCGGATTATTTTTACCCCGATGCGCCCGAGCTGACGCCCGCCCTGGGCTACCTGGGGGCAGGGCCCTTTGACCTGAGTACCTACCTCACGGCGGAGGCAGCGGAATGGGCTCGGCCGGTATTCAAGTTGCCAAGCTTTTTGGTTGTGAGGTGATAACAACTGCAGGCAGCGAAGAAAAACTTGCCCAAGCAAAAAGTCTAGGGGCCGATTATTTAATTAATTACAAAGAAGAAAAACTTTTAGATGCCGTCACTCGTATTGCAGGAAAACAAAAAGTCGACATCGTTTTTGAGCACGTAGGCAAGGCCTTTTGGAAAGAATCCTTGCTCTGCCTAAAATGGGGAGGCGTATTGGTAACCTGTGGAGCAACCACAGGCTACGAAGTCACTACAGACCTAAGGCAAATCTTTTTTCGACAGATTCAAGTTTTGGGTTCGACCATGGGTTCAAGAGGCTCACAATTTGAAGTCTTGCGACATATTGCCAATGGAAAACTTAAACCCATTTTAGATCAGGAGTTTTCTCTAAAAGATGCGCGAGCAGCTCATGAGCGCTTAGAAGCAGGAAAGCAATTTGGAAAGATTGTTTTGATTCCAGATTGATTTTTTTGTATAAAGGACTCAATTACCAGGAGATAAAATATGAAAAAAAAGACTAAAAATATTTTTTTGATTTTTGCTTTATTCATCATGACCATTCAAGTAGCTGCTTTCGCAAAAGAGGAATCAACAAATAAAGAAGCTAAAAATCAAACTGAAAAAAACATAAAAACTGAAAAAGAAGATACTACTAAGAATGAAAAAAAAGCTGAAATTAAAAACGAAAAAAATAAAAGCGATTCCCCAACAAACACACTCAGCACAAAATCTATCTCTGAAACGATGGCCATCCAATGGTGCCAAAAACTCAATCAATGTGCACCAGACAGTGGTATGAAAAGCGGCGAATGCCGTAGAGTTTTAAAGGAAAGTTTTTTAGAAGGTTTTGAACGTATTGCCCAAGGGCATCAAGTCAATATCAGCCAAGAACAACTCAGCCAATGTGTTCTTTCACTAAATTCGAGCTCTTGTGAGCAATTACAAAACGCACAAAACTTAAGAGGCTGCGAGTTTATTACTTATCTTAACAGACAATAACCTTTATTCCTTCTTTTTACTTTGAATCCCTAATTCCAAAAGTTGAAGCGCAGGCACTGGCGTTGGAGCCTCTGTCATTAAGCAAGTCGCTCGCTGGGTTTTGGGGAAAGCAATGACATCGCGGATGGAATCCGCTCCAGTCATGATCATAATAATACGATCCAGGCCAAAGGCAAGTCCACCATGAGGCGGGGCACCAAATTTAAGGGCTTCCAATAAAAAGCCAAATTTTTCTTGAGCTTCTTCATCCGAGATTCCCAAAAGTTTAAAAACGCGCTCTTGAACCTGCGGATCATGTATCCTAATCGAACCCCCACCAATTTCGTGACCATTGAGAACCAAGTCATAAGCTTGTGTTCGAATGCTAGCAGGCTTGTCTTCGAGATGTTCCAGATCTTCTTGTTTAGGCGCGGTAAAAGGATGGTGAACCGCGGCATGGCGAGCTTCTTTTTCGTCATATTCAAACATGGGAAAATCCGTCACCCATACAAATTCTAACCTATTTGAATCAATGAGACCGAGTTTTTCACCAAGGTGCTCCCGAAGGTGGCCGAGGGCATCATTGACAACCTTGGCTTTATCCGCACCAAAGACGATGAGATCACCGGGCTCCATTTGCAGTTTTTCTTGCAAAGCCTGTTTTTCTTCTTCGGAAAAGAATTTCACAATGGGCGACTGCCATTCGGATTCTTGAACTTTAATATAAGCCATAC
>JAUHYS010000311.1 GCA_030426445.1 bacterium | reverse complement strand
CGTATTGCAAGGGTGTCGAGGGTTTGGGCACAAAGGGGCTAATACTGAGGGTGAGGGTGGGCATCTTGGCCGAACGCTTGGCGTATTGAGTGAGGGCCTGGCGCGTGGCTAAGGTCAGCTCACAAAGTTCCTCGATATCGTCGGCATTTTCGGTAGGCAGTCCAATCATGATATAAAGTTTAATATTTTCGATGCCGCCTTCGGCTAATTTGACTGCCGATTCGACAATTTCTTCTTGAGTAAAGGTCTTGTTAAGGGCGCGGCGCAGGCGTTCGCTGCCGGCTTCGGGTGCAATGGCAATACTGCGGTTTTGGCTTTTTTTTAGGTGTGCAATAATCTGGGGAGTAAAGGCATTGAGTCGGACCGAGGAGGGACTAAAACTGCCTCCACAGGTATCAATATAATCGAGAATTTCGTGAATACCTTCATGCCCAAGTAGATCACCCGCGATCAGGCCGAGTTTTTTGCGGTGAGTCAGGCCGTGTTGAATACGTTTTTTTAGATTTTCAAAATCATTATAGCGCGGATAGCGGTACATGAAGCCCGCTGCACAAAATCGACAGCCCCATTGGCAGCCGCGTTGGACTTCTAACAAAAACATGTCGCCAAATTCGGTATCGTGGGTCAAAACTTGAGTTTGGGCCAAGCTATTTTGGGCCCCATTGGCAGGGGAATTCACGACCCGACGGCGAATCATGGGGTGATGACAGGCCTGGCCATTGGGTTTTCCACTGACCAGCCCAAAGCCTTGGGTGGCTTTGTGGCCTTGGTTCAGCTGTTGATAATCGTTGGAAAAAACTTGCGGAACATAAACTCCAGGGATTTGGCTTAAGGCCTCCCATTTTTCTGCCTTGGAGTGGGTATTTTTTAGGGCTTCGATAATTTCTGCCAAGACCTCTTCTCCTTCGCCAATGACTGCGGCATCGATGATTTCTGCAATGGGTTCGGGATTGATGGTGACCGCTGGCCCTCCTACCAAAATAAAAGGATCACTATCTTGACGTTCGACTGAGCGCTCTTTTAAGCCCATTAGACGGAGTAAAGGAATCAGGTTGAGATAATCGTTTTGATAAGAGATGGAAAAAGCCAGTAAATCGAGTTCTTGTGCCGAGCTTTGAAACTCGTAGGTAGCCAGACTGCCCTCAGGCATCTGAAAACGAATGTCTTCCTCCGGCAGAAACATGCGCTCACAAGAGGTGTCGGGGATTTCATTCGCAATGCGGTAAAGACTTTGAAAACCCAAGTTGGACATGCCAAAAAAATAGCGGTTGGGGTAGACCAAGGCCATGCGAAAAGCCGCACCGTGATGATGTATCGTGCCAATTTCTCCTTTAAGGCGTTGTTGGATCCTTTGTTGGGCTAAATAATTCATTGGTTCAAAGTTCTACTAAAAATCAAAGAAGATGTCGAGGGCTGGAGAGAAAAGTCATTTTTCCCGCTTAGTTATATTGCTAAACAACTTATTCATTTGAGAGCTCCAAAGCAATTCTTAAAGAATGTTCTAGTTCCCTTAATTTCGAATCAGAAAGCATACCGATAAAATGGTTTAAAAAATTTTTTGGCAAGCTGACTAATTCATCACAATGAATGCTGCTTTCATGTTTGAGCCCTTCATTAACCCCGATGGGAACTTGGGTGCTGATACCATCGTAGGCTGTATAAACGGGAGCGCAGATCACAGTTGAAAATTTTGATTGGATTAAAATTTGTCGGCTAACGATTACAAAAACGCGAAACTTTTTTGGGTCTCGACCTGATGGCTGCTTAACGCGATAAAGCTCTCCCCTTCTCATAGAGGTGCCTGGTAAGCTAATACGTCTTTTGCTTCGTTATTAAGGCGTTTAGCATTTTGGTTAATGAGCTTTAAATCATGACGTTCGGTTTCTAATTTTTTTAAATGTGAAATTAATTGTAAAGCAGCATACTCAAGAAATTCAGAACGGCTGTTAAACTGATTTAGATATCGGTCGATCCATTGGAGAACCTCTTTAGAAAGCGTGATAGATGTCTTGATTTTCATACTACTAAAGTATGCTTAAATAGAGTATTTTGTCAAGTTACCTAATGGGAATCCAAAAAATATCTTGAATTTTTTTCTGAAACCAGGAAATGTGATGATGAAGAAGTTTGTTTTAAATAAATATTTGACAGTTTCGGACTCTCAGTCCATATTTGCCAAATGTATGTAAAGAGAGACTTTTTAGCGACTATTCAAAAAAAATCTAGCTTAGAAGCTTTGCTGCTTTGGGGCCCTCGTCAGGTGGGTATAATCTTCTGAACTTTCACTGCATAAACTGAAGATTTCTTCAG
>JAUHYS010000310.1 GCA_030426445.1 bacterium | reverse complement strand
GCAGCCGCAAAAGCAAGTCCAGCCATCACAACGTCAATTGGCTTTTCAACAACCCACTCTACTAAAAAATCCCCCCAACTCTTATAAGGATAAGCTTTTTTAAGCCGAGTAAATTCTGCAATGAGTTTTTCAAAACGCGGTAGATAAGCTTGTAAACGAGGGTCATCACTATTTTTACAAAGTGACTGTCTTTGGACTAAGAAGTTAATCAAGACATCCCAATTAGTGTCCTCATTAACAGAGTAAGACTGCAAACCAGATTTATCCGATGGAGGAAAACCTTCTTCGAATAGCCCTTTATCTTTCATGACCCAGCCCAAAAGGTCTGCTTCGTCACTAGTTATGGATAGTCTTAAAGCGATATAACCTGAACTAGGAACTGCCGCCTCGCCTTGGGATCCAGTCTGGTGATAGGCTTTTACCTCTTCTCTGATCTGCGCAGCCTTTTCTGGAGTCGTTGCAAGAAACTCATCCACATCCAAACTAATTGGTATCACATCATCTTTGAGACGAAGTGAGGTTTTTCTTGCTTCTTCTATGCTGGCTATGACTTCTTTAGCTCTATTTTTATAGAGTGGATGTTGTTCAGCATATTCTTGAAAAGCAGTAATTAACTTTCCGTATTCTTTCCCAGGTATACGGTTAGAAAAACCAATCTTGAAGAGCTCAGATTCTCCACTCTTACTAAAACCTCTAACCCGAATAAATTTACTCTCTTTATCTGATTCATCTTTTACCATTAATCGCATAAGAGCGAATTCATCCTCACTAAAACGCATGCTTGAAACAGCATAAATAGAGGAATCTACTTCATTTAAGTCAATCTCTGGGCAGTCTTTATTGCGATAACCTTCGAGAAGATCTCCATAATATGAGTCATCTCCAGGCGAAGAAAAGCTTAATTCCCCAACTTTTTGTTCTTGCCGTGATGGATTAGAATCGTTTTTGGGCAAAGCGCCTAATACAGATTTTGTTAAACCTGTGGCTCGCTGGTGAATTGCATTGGGGATATAAAAACCTAGACCTGCTTGGTCTTGGCAGATTTTTTTTAGCTCTCTTGGATGAAAGTATGTAGATAAGTTAGTTTCTGTTAGCGGAGTTTGCAGTTCTCCATTAGGAGCTTGAAAATTAAGAGATATATAATATTGGCCTTTTTGGAGATCTAGATTTTTATTTTTAGGGCAATTTTTAACTGAACTTGACATCGTTTCACCTTAAAGTATTATTTTACCTTATTTATGTTGCATCTTAGCTAAGTATTCTTTTCTTCAAAACTAACCAAATGAATCATTTAAATGATTCTATATGATTAATTCAAGTTACTTATCGGTTACAATTAAGATGGGTTGCTATTTTTTTGACAAGGGCAGCATACTTTTAATTTAAACACTATTTTTTAAAAAATAGGTTAAAATTAAAGACTTTTAGTTGTATTTCTTAAAAAAAGAGATAAAATTTAATGAAAGGTCTTGTTATTTTTTATGAATTGTAGCAAATCAGGCTTCAGCTAGATTTTAAAAGGGTAAACTGGCAGCCATAAAGGAAAATATTGTGGAATTTGAACAAGCTTTAAAAACCGAAAAAATCCGCAACGTCATGACTCCGCGGGGGATTCAGGTAAACTCCGAGCTCTCTTATGCGCAAGTCGTCAGTCAATTACAAGCAGAAGAAAAGTTCTGTGCCGTCATTTTAAAAGAAGAAAAAGTCGTCGGCATTTTTACAGAACTCGACGCCCTACGCCGCGGATTACTCGAAAAGGCAGACCCACAAACTCCCATCCACAAAATGATGACTCCCAATCCAACTACGATTGATATCGACGACAATTTAGCGGTTGCCGTCCGATTGATGCACCGAGGAAAATACCGACACCTTCCCGTGGTTAACGGAAAAAAAGAATTCATGGGCTTGATTTCGGTACGCGATATTATTTTATATCTCTCAGAAAACTACCCTCACGATGTTTATAATCTACCGCCCGACCCTCACCAAGTGAGTCAAAAGGCTGAAGGCGCTTAATAAGGAAACATTCATGAACTCACCCAGTCCAAGTTCAATTGATAAAAAGAAAATCCAAGAAGTCGAAAGCGTAGTCATTCGCTTTGCTGGAGACTCCGGCGATGGTATGCAACTTACCGGAAGCCAGTTTACAAATACCAGCGCCGTCTTAGGTAACGACATCAGCACACTCCCCGACTTTCCTGCAGAAATCCGAGCCCCTGCCGGTTCTCTTCCTGGAGTTAGCGCCTTTCAACTTAATTTTTCTTCGTCAGATATTCGCACTCCCGGTGACCAACCCGATGTCTTAGTTGCTATGAATCCCGCAGCTCTCAAAACAAATTTGGGG
>JAUHYS010000309.1 GCA_030426445.1 bacterium | reverse complement strand
CTTTTGCAAGAAATTCCGTACCATCCATGCCTGTTGGCATTTTTTGATCAGAGATAATCACATGAATAATCTCTTGCTCTAATATTTTTAAACCTTCTTCTGCACTACTTGCTTTTATGACAGAGAACTCTTCTAAACTAAGGTCTTGTTCTAATTGATTTAAAACTCTGACTTCATCATCGACAATCAATATTTTTGCCTTACGCCACTCCTCGTTTTTTTCCATATTGTAGAGGGGTTGATTCATAAACTTCTCCATTTTTGTTAATAGGAATCAATAAACTAAACTCTGTATTTCCCTTCATTGATTTTGTTATCTCAAGTTTACCTTGATGCTCCTGAACAATTTGTTGAGAGATATAAAGACCAAGTCCACTGCCTTCTCCAGGAGCTTTGGTACTAAAAAAAGGGTGAAAGATTTTTTGTTGTAAATCGTGGGGGATTCCTGGGCCGTTGTCTCTAATCGTTATTTTTGCAAATTCATTTTCCTGAAATGTTGCAATCCAGATTTGTCTATCAGCTTGTTCTTGGGTAGCCTGAGCTGCGTTAATAAGTAGATTGAGAAAAACCTGACTGAGCTGACTAGGATTACAGAATACTTTTTCTTTTAATTGATAGTCTTGATGAATCTTGAGTGAGCTTTTTTGTTGTGAGGATTTGTGATTGACTTCAAATATTTTGATAGCAGCCTCAAGAGCTTCATGAATATCATGTTTGTCGTAGGTGTGAGTTCTTTGGTGGGAGAGTAAACGTAGGGCCTGAACAATTTCTGAGACGCGGTGGATACCATCCTGGACATTATTTAAAGCTATCGCAAGTTGCGCTTCGACTTTTTCGGATGTCATTTTTCCTGCAGACAGGGCTTGCAGAAATAGAGGGATATTTTCTGCAGCGCTTTTTGCATAAGCGACAGGGTTAAGGATTTCGTGAGTGATGCCCGAGACCAATTTTCCCAGCGAAGCCATCTTTTCTTGGTTTTGCAAAAACTCACGTTCTAATTTTTTTCGGTCTAAAAGGTTTTTAATTCTGGCTTTAACTTCCATAATGTTAAAAGGCTTGGAGATGTAATCATCTGCCCCTTCACCTAGGCCTTTTACTTTGGATTCCAGATCGACTTTTGCAGTCAGTAAAATAACGGGAATATTTTGCAATGTGTAATCTGCTTTAATATCCTGTAAAAGTTGATAACCATTTTTCTTAGGCATCATGATATCACTGATGATGAGGTCGGGTTTGATTTCCTGAGCTACAGCAAAACCTTCTTTTCCATCTTGAGCAAAATGCAGATTGTAATCCTCTTTTAAAATGAAGCCTAAGGACTGTAAAACTTGAGGGTTATCATCTACTAATAAAATATTTGACTGGTTTTTTTTGTGTTCAGTCAGTTCGGTGAGTTTAAAATCTTGCATTTTTGTTAGGTTCGATGGATCGAATAGATCATCAATATTCTCATCAGAGATCTGTGTTAATTCAAGTTCTTTAGGGTCAATGTGGTCTTTGCCTAGGGGTAGCTCAATGGTGAATTGAGTCCCTTGATTTAGCTGGCTTTCAACAAAAACATTTCCTTGATGAGCTGACACAAAGTCTTTGACAATAGAAAGACCAAGCCCTGTTCCTTTGACATCTTTCATTTCGTTGTTAGAAGCTTGGGTAAAGGGTTCAAAGACACTATCTAGCTCGTCAGTAGGGATGCCAATGCCAGTATCTTTGATCGCCACGACTACTTTTTGATTGTGTTGTTTAAGTGTGACTTCAATTTTACCTTGCTGGGTATATTTAATGGCGTTGCTAATTAAATTATTAAGAATTTTTTTTAGTTTAAAACGGTCTGCATAAAAATTTGGTGATGAGTTTTGAGGCTGCTCAGAGTCTGGAATCAAATTTTTAAAATTGAGTTCTAGATTTTTTTTAGCTGCAATAGGTTTAAAAATTTCTACAGTGTTGGAAATAAGTTCTTGGATATTTAAGGGGGCCCAGTAAATTTTAAGAAAACCTTGATCTGCTTTGGTTTTACTAAGGAGATCGTTAATGTTTTCTAACAATTCATTGAGAGAAGCTGAACTGCTTTTTAAAAAAGAAGAAAGTTTAGGGTCCAGAGAAATCTTATCGCCAATCATTTGTAGTAATGTAGAAAGTGAAACGAGAGGCGTTCTAAACTCATGGGTTAGGTTAGTGAAGAATCGGGTTTTGGCTTGGTCGAGTTTAAGGAGTTGATTGTTTTTTTCTTCGATTTTTTTTTGGTTAATAAAGTTTTCTTGTTCAAGCTTGTAGCGAGCTTCTAACGAGTAATAGATAAAAATGGCTAAGGTTAATAGAATAGATGTATAGGTAAAAAAATAAGTGCTGTGAAGTTC
>JAUHYS010000038.1 GCA_030426445.1 bacterium | reverse complement strand
CCTTTAAAAAAACAAAAAAAGCTTTCTCATTTTAACCTTTTATTTATCAAGCCCTATGCCACCTTGATGTTTTCCCCAAAAAAAATATGCTGCCAAATAAAACTTATCAGCAACTTTTTTACTGATTCGCCGATAAACCCATTAAAGTAACAAGTTTTACTATTTATTTTCCCTGTAGTATAAAAAACATAAAAGTTTCATGGATAAGGAAAAATCATGGTTACACCCATTTCATCACTAGCCAATTTTTTGATAACAACCCCGGGAAATTCAGGCGGAAGTGGAGGTACAAAAGTACAGACCTCGCCTCAACCACAAGGAACACCTACTACATCTCATCCTAAATATAGTTTAAGAGATATTCTTGAAAAAGGGAAAGCCCGAGTACGAGCCAAAAAAGCCGCAGAAGCCAAGCAGGGGCAAGCAAAGTCTGGAAATAGCAAAACGGGCACTAGCAAAACACCTACTTCCTCCGGTAATGGAGGAAAAACCGCACAGCCCAGTAATGGTAATGGGACAAAGCCAGGTACCCATGGCACGAATGGATCAGGGGCTCAAAACCCAAAACCGCCCATAAAAAAGCTCACAGATATTCTTGAAGAGGGAAGAGAAAGAATACGCAAAGCAAAAGAAAAAGCTAATAAAGGGAGTCCACAAAATACCTTGGATAAGCCCATACCTGAACAAATTGAAAGCGATCCAAGAATCCCAATATGGGATGGGAAAAAAGTGGTCCATCTACCCGGTGTAAAAGCACCTGGTGTTTTTGACGGCGCTGAAGTTTGGGACGGAGGTTATAGAAAGTACCCAGTATGGAAGGGTGAAAAAAATGGCGATGGCATGCCCGTGGGTCCAGGCCATTGGGAGCTTCCTGAATGGAGTGCAAAAAAATATATAGCGGCTGATCCGATTTCTCACCATACCCAAGTTGGAGATGTAGCTTTACTTGTCATAGTTGGAGTCTGGGTTGTAGGCGTGGTGACATCTGCAGGAACGGCAACTGCCCTGGTACCCGCTACGGCTGCGGCAGATGAGTCTTACTTTAATACCAATAAAGAGACACCCGGTACCATCGGCTATGATCCAAAAAATCAACTTTATTATATTGTTGAGAACGATGGAGAAAAATTGATTGGTTTTGAATCTGAAAAAGCAGCCCGGGCTTATCGAGATAGTCTATATGAAGGATCCGCTAACTAGTCTGAACGTGCTGTTGTCAATTCCCCCTGATCTTAAATCATCCACCACAATGATTTGGTGATCTTAAGCTAGCCACAGAATAACAAAAACAGACAAAAATTTACAATTTTCAAATAAAATTTGAAAATTGTAAAAAAATGGAAACATATTTAGGCTATTCACTATATAAAAACTTTTGATTTAAATCCCATTCTCCAATATAAGAAACTCGCACAATCCGCTTTAAGGAGAAAAAATGTCAGAAGAAAACCAAAAACCCTGGCCACAAAGTGCTCGCGAGCTTTTAGAAACCCGTTATCAAGCATTTAAAGACGGCAATATTGATTTTATCGTTGAAACCACTCACCCAGAATCACGCAATCAACACGAGCGTAAGGACATTGAAGCTTGGGCTAATAATTCCAAGTGGCTGGGACTTGAGGTTGAAAAAGAGGAAAACGAAGCAGAACATACCTGGATTACTTTTACGGTGCGCTATCAAGAAAAAGACAACGAGGAGCCGATCGAGCACGAAGAAAAAGCCTTATTTCGTTTGCACGAGGGAAAATGGTATTACTTTGATTCGACTTTTCCCAAAGCTAAAACTTATCAACGCGAAAAGCCTAAAGTAGGCCGTAATGACCCTTGCCCTTGCGGAAGTGGAAAAAAATATAAAAAATGTTGTGCGCAAGCCGCATAATTTATAACGCACTTGGTCTTGATTTATCACAAAAATACTCTTAAAATGTATCGTTTTTTATTAGGCTTCTCTTTAGATGAACTATGAGAGTCAATGACAAGTACTCCGCATATTTTTAATACCAAGGGAGAAAATAATGTTTCTAAAAAAAGTGTTTAAAAACCTCTGTTCGTTATTACTGTTCTCATCGATTACTATTCTTAGCTCTTTCTCTCATAGTGCGGAAATCCAGCTCCAAACTGGCGATTTTTTCTTTATGAAACTTAATCCAGACATAGCTGAGTTCACAGATTTTATTACTATCGATGTTGATGATAATAATGAGCCGCTCATTTATAATCTAAGCTTTGAAGAAAGTTTTTTTATTCAAATGGATGACGCAGTGCCTTTGCGTTTAACTATTAACGTTTCAGCTAATACCTTAGTCCTGAATACTGACGGATTAAATGGAGAAACCTTTAGTGTTACTTCAGAAAACGGCGATGTCAATCTATCAGGACTAAAAACCCCTAATTTATTTATTTTTACAACCGGCTTTGATAATAGCCCGACCATTCAGCTTATTCGGGTCAATGGTGAGAATATTACTTTTTCTGGAGGAGACGATCCCGATACTTATATTGCACCCCCTCAAGGTATTGAGGTCGTTATTTCGGCTGGCGAAGCTCCCGAAGCAGTAGCTCCAGGGTTTAGTCAAGAAGGAGTAGGTGGATCCATCCCTGATCACGGAAACCTTTATGACGATCCCATATACCCGACACCAGATCCCGACACTGGAGGAGGCTGTTCATTGGGTTCCTCTTTCCCAATCTCAAACTTTCACTTGACCTGGATTGGGTTTTCCGTCTTATGCTTCATTCTGGCCATAAAAAAGGCCCGAGTTGACTAAGACTTCACGGAGAAAAAAAAATTTACCAGGAAATCAAAAATCTGTCGGAACAGTTTGTTTCAAGCTGGCAAAGAAGCCTGGAAACACCTTGGTCCCTCATTCAATCATGGAAACCCCGACATCTCTTTTTTTCGGCCATGGGAGGCAGTGCCCTGACCTTAGATATTCTCCATGACTATATACAACTTGAAGACCCACTCCGCCCTCTAATAGACTATGATTTACCTGACTATGCAAACTCGCAAGATTTATTGATCTGCGCTTCCTATTCTGGAAACACCGAGGAAGTCCTGGCGGTTTTTTATCAAGCCTTAGAAAAAGGCATTCCCATCATTTGTATGGGACATAGTGGCAAACTAAGGCAATTGGCACAAATGTATGGTTTTCCCTATATTGAAATCCCGACTTGTATTCAACCCCGCTGCGCTCTGGGTTATTTTCTCGCTTCACTTTTAGCGGTTCTTTACCGACTGGGGCGCTGTCCAGATCAAAGGGATGCTCTAAACAATTTACGCCTATTTTTACAACAAAACCAAAATACCTTTGAAGCAGAGGGCAAAAAACTTTCGCAATTTTTAAGAGCCCGCGTTCCCATTATTCATGGGCCTCAGCATTTAAGTGGAACCTGTCGAAACTGGAAAATCAAGTTTAACGAAAATTGCAAAATCCCGGCTTTTTATAATGTCTTTCCTGAGCTCAACCATAACGAAATGGTCGGTTGGACACAAATGCTCATGCCAGCTGCCATTGTCCTACTTAAAAGTCCGGTTATGGACCCACGTATTCATCAACGCATGCAGGTTTTTGAGGATATTTTAGGAGAAGAAATCCCAATTTACTGCTTAGAAATCAAAGGAAACAATCCACTACAAGTGATTTTCTCTAGTTTACAGGTTGCAGACTATGCCAGTTATTACCTTGCTCAAGCCTACCAAGTCGACCCGGCTGCCGTTCCCATTGTAGAAGATTTTAAAAAAAAACTGGGTACACAAGCTGACTTTAGTTTGGAAACAGAAAGCACTTTCCTCCATTTAAAAGCCCAGGCCGTTTAAGCCACTCTATTCTACATAAATTCTTGCCTTTCTGCATCGAAAAGGTAGTTAGACTTTATGCAAATTGGACTAGATCATGTCATCAGAAATCACCCTAAACTCTTTAAAGGCAAGCGTTTGGGCATCCTGGCTCATCCAGCAAGCATAGATAAACAATATCGACACATTCTAGAAATCTTTAAAAAAGAATCGGGTGCTCATATCCAAGCCTTATTTGGTCCCGAGCATGGCTTTGATGGCTATGCCCAAGATATGGAAGGCATCGAGTCATCAGAAAAGTCCAAAGGAGATGATCCCAAAGTTTACAGCTTATATGGCTCCACTTACGAAAGTCTAAAACCTCAAAAATCCTGGTTAGATAATATCGAAGTCTTGGTTTGCGATCTGCAAGATATCGGATCGCGCTATTATACCTTTATTTACACGCTGGCTTTTTGCATGGAAGTCGCCATGCAGACTAGCACGCATGTTGTGGTTCTAGACAGACCCAATCCCATAAATGGCCATCAAGTCGAAGGCAACTTAGTGAGTGAAAGATTTCGAAGTTTTGTAGGTCATTTTCCTCTTGCCAATCGGCATGGCATGACAATTGGAGAACTCGCACAACTTTTTCGCGAAGCCTTTCATCTTAAATGTCAACTAAGCGTGATTCCTATGAAAGGCTGGCATCGCCGGCGCTATGCCGATGAAATAAAAACCCCCTGGGTTCTACCCAGCCCCAATATGCCCACGGTCGAAACCGCTGTCGTGTACCCGGGAATGTGTTTATTAGAGGGCACCGAGCTCAGCGAAGGCCGTGGCACCACCCGCCCCTTTGAAATCTTTGGAGCTCCCTTCATCGATAGCGAAAAACTCGTCAAACGCTTAAAAGAATTTCGTCTTCCGGGTGTACGCTTTCGCCCCGTTCATTTTAAACCGGGTTTTCAAAAATGTGCGGGTCAAATTTGTGGAGGTGCTCAAATTCATGTCACTCGTCGCAAGGCCTTTGAGCCTCTCATCACTGGTGTAGCCATACTCAAAGCCATTTACGAACTTTATCCCCATCAGTTTCAGTGGCGGCACCGGGCTTACGAATTTGTTCAGGATATTCCCGCCATTGATTTATTAGCGGGTAACGAAAATTTACGACTGGATATTGAAAAAGGCGAATCGCTTAAAAAAATCAAGGCCTCTTGGGAAGAAGAAAAAGCCAGCTTTTTAAAACTGAGAAAACCGTATTTAATCTATACTTGAAGTGAAATCTAGTAGGATTGCAGAAGCCTCAAGTTAGAGAGGGTTCAAAAATACTCAGATGCGAGGCGCTTACGAGGTTTTAGCTTGATCAGCCTTAGCATAGCGCTTACGGAAACGCTCCACTCGACCTGCGGTATCCACCAAGATCTGTTTGCCCGTATAAAAATTATGAGAAGCCGAAGAAATCTCCACCTTAATGATATAGTGTTCGACACCGTCAATTTCCTTTTTGTCATCGGAAGTCAAGGTTGAGTAAGTAGGAAATTCCTCTCCACAGGAAACATCAATAAAGACCACAGGGTGAAGTTCTGGATGAATTTCTGGTTTCATAAAACAATCTCCAAAATTAAGCGGCTTTTTGGCGCGCTTTAATAATCTTTCTTTGTAATTTTGCTAAACGAGCTGACAACTTGGCAGGCTTGGCTTTTACCAAGGCGTGGCTAATTCCACCCAATTTATCTACGGTACGAATCGCACGAGTTGAAAGCCTTAAAATCACGTTTTGTGCTAACTCTGGGATGAAGTATTTTTTTTTCTTCAGGTTAGGCTCCTGACGAGTTTTAGTTTTTCGGTTAGAATGGCTAACATTGTTGCCTGTCAATGGCCGTATTCCGGTTAATTCACATACCTTAGACATGAGGCTGACTCCAAAATAATAAAAACTTAAAATGACTGTAATTCAAGGGAATGCAAACTTGAATAAGGCAAAAAAGCCAACTCTCTGGCTCGTTTGACTGCCTGGGTTAATTCTCTTTGTTGTTGAGCGGTGATGCGGGTAATGCGACGTGGAATGATTTTGCCACGCTCAGTAATAAAACGCTTGAGTGTTTGTGGGTTTTTATAATCAAAATGATATTCTTTTGAAACAGAGGGCCGACGAAATCGACTAAAACCACCGCTGCTTCTTCTATTGCCCTGTCTTTTATCGTTTCTCATGATGATGTCTCCATTTAACTAAATTTAAAATCACTTACTTTGAACTTGAACCAGGTAGTTTTTTTTGCACAAATTTGACATGTTTTCTGGCTTTGGGGTCATACTTGAGCATTTCTAACTTGTCTCCACCCTTCTTTTTATTGAGAGTGGTCGTGTAAAAATAACCTGTGCCTGCACTGGAAAGTAGCATGACTTTTTCTCGCATAACTTTAAACCTTTGATATGATTATAAATTTCAAATAATATTCTGTTTACTTTTATTTATTTTATCTAAAAAATATCTTGATGTAAAATCGAGTAAGGACGGAACCTTAAAATCAAAAGGGGCTTTCTGTCAACCTATAAGTGAAAACTAAATTCCCCAACTAAAAACCCAGGAAAGGGTCAAGTAATGACTTGAAACCCTTCTAAACTTGCTGCTTGAGACAACTTATGGTCAAGACTGATAAAATAATCCCTGGTAGAAGGATTTTTAAAAGCGACTAATGCAGCAGCAAGTTGAAGAGAGTCTGCAGCTCGTAATGAATGGACTGCAAGAAGGCGATGAGCAATTTGTTTCAACTGTTCAGTGGGTAAAACTTCCGTCCAACGAGATTGATAGCCTTGTATATTTTGACGAATGAGTTTTAATTGTTGCTCTTGAAAACTTATCTCTCGGAATCTTCGATAAATTGCTGAGTATATTTCGGTAATGGTAAAACTCCATACCAACATAGAAGAATCTTCTTTAAACAATTTTTGACATTGTCGTGTGCTTTCTTCCTCCAAAATAAGAGGAAGGATAGCAGAAGAATCCCAAAACCTCATCTTCCTGTTGTTCTTTCTTCAAGCAAGGCTTCTAAAACTCCAGAAACAGGAACAGGTTTAGGGGGAGACCAATGCTTTTGTTTTGTCATGACAGGACGACGAACCGCGCCTTCGGCTTCTAGCTGAATAAGCCATTCCTCTTGAAATAAGTTCTGTGGAGACAGAGGGAGTATCTCTGCAATAGGAAGATTTCGATCTGTAATCAAAATTTTTTGCCCTTTTTTGACAAGACGCAAAAAATGACTTAACTCATTTTTTAGTTTAGAAATCGTGACACTCTGCATATAGCTATCATGGCTAGATTAACATAGCTTGTCAAGAGCTCTTTTGTGCATGACCCATTTTTAATCTTCCATAATTTCGATTAGTTGATGACGCCGTCTGCGGGCATCCTCATAGCCTAAGTCAAAAAGCTCCTGAATATATTCTGGATAAAAGGTAATATAACTCAACAAATCACTACCGGACTCGGGGTCGACATCCATAATCCTTAGAAGGGTTTTTTCTAAAATTGAAAACTTAAAGCTGCCTTTTTTCATACGTTCAAAGGCCCTTAAGAATATGCCAGTTATAAATTCCGAAGGTTGAATTTCAACATAATTGATTTTTCTCAAACCCCTTTTGGCAATATCTGCTTTATAGGTTTCTTTTTGCATGCCCTTATTCAATTTGGTCAGATAGTTTTTGCCATAAATTCTTTCGCTTTCCTCAACAATGGTATTAATGCGGTCCAGTTGTTCAATATCGGATTGGACCCGATCTAAAAAAAGACCATTGAGTATCCGCCCCAGTTGATCCGAAATAGTAGGCGCCTGCCTAGGGGCATCGATCGCCTTAATCCGATAGTCTTTTAAAGTACGCCGCTTACGCAAGCCAATCACCAAGAGCTTATCCGCCCCTAATTGAATGGCAGGAGACATGGGAGTGAATAATCGCATGCCTCCGTCAGAATAATAAAAATCCCCTATTTTAACAGTGGGAAACAGTATCGGAATCGCCCCCGAAGCCATGACAATATCCGAAGTAATCGGGCCTTCATGGCAAGAGTAGTGACCTTGATAACTTAGCTCTGCTTTCTTTTTAAGAAAAAGTTCAGCCTGCCCATTAGCGGAATTCGTCGCCACAATCGCCACCGCAGAAATAGGCCCCTGCGTCACATTTTTATTGAGCTGTTCCCAAGACAGTGCCTCACCAATAAATTTTCTTAAAGGAGAAGTGTCAAATATCGAATTAAAATGCGGGCCCTTGCGTTTAGCTATTTTAAAGGGATTAACAGACATAAAGTTCCGCATGACCCCGCCCACGGTCGAACCTAAAAAGTGGGTTGTCGCAGATAAGTCTCTTCGATAGACTTTTTCCTGACGAATAGTAAACCAAAGCTCTTTAAGACGCCTTCCCTGTTCTTGTGGGTCGTGAGCAAAAGCGGCCATACCTGCCGTATTAATCGCACCCACGCTGGTACCCGTCTGGATATCAAAATTGCGCCGCGAATATTTTTTGGGCAAACCGGTCCGAATATAATTTAAGACCCCTGCTTCATAAGCTCCACGCGCCCCTCCGGCTGATAGTACTAATGCTAATTGACTCATAATTTCCTTATTTCCCTATTAATAATCATTTTAAACTAAAAAAACTGTCCTTTGCCGCCCGCAGGGTCTTGGCGATTTCGTTTTCTCCATGTTTGGTGGAAACAAAACAAGCTTCGTAGGGAGAGGGCGGCAAATAAATGCCATGTTCTAACATCAAATGAAAGAACTTGTTAAACAGGTCAAGCCGACTATTTTGCACATCTTTAAGTTGCTTAACCTGTTTATCTGTAAAAAAGACAGAAAACATCCCACAAACGACATTGACCTGAATCGCAACCCCTGCTTTTTTGGCAATCTCTCTAAAGCCTTGGGCCAGACGCTCTGTTTTTTTATTTAAGCTTGCATATACCTTTGCGTTAAGTTGTTTAAGAGCCGCTAAACCCGCGGCCATGGCAATCGGGTTTCCGGACAAAGTACCCGCCTGGTAAGTAGCGCCTTGCGGGCTAACTAAGTTCATAATTTTTTTAGCGCCTCCATAGGCCCCTACAGGCAAGCCACCGCCGATAATTTTTCCAAATGTACTGAGATCAGGTTTAATATTAAACAGCCCCTGAACGCCTTTTTCATGAACCCGAAAACCGGTCATGACTTCATCAAAAATTAATAAGGCGCCACTTTGTCTACACAATTTTTTGAGGCCTCTTAAAAAACCCTTTTCAGGCAGGATAACTCCCATATTTCCCGCAATGGGTTCAACTATGATGGCTGCTAAATCTTTGTGATGTTTTTTTACTAATTTTTCGACATACGGTAAATCATTATAGGGCGCCACTAAAGTATGTTGAACAAATTCTTTAGGAACCCCTAAACTATCAGGTTGGCTTAGCGTCATGGCTCCTGATCCGGACTTAACCAAGAGATAATCCGCGTGACCATGATAGGCCCCTGCAAACTTTATAATTTTATTACGCTTTGTATAAGCACGCGCCAAACGCACTGCACCCATTACGGCTTCGGTCCCAGAATTGACAAAGCGGACTTTTTCGCAACTGGGAATGCGTTGACAAAAGTATTCGGCCATTTGCACTTCTAATTGGCAAGGGGCCCCAAAACTGGTTCCCTTTTGGGCTGTATCACGAATGGCTTCGTCAACTTTAGGGTTGGCATGCCCTAAAATCATGGGGCCCCAGGAACCTACATAATCGATATAAGTATTTTTATCGACATCACTTAGATAAGCGCCCCAGGCTTTTTCGATAAAAAGTGGATTGCCACCGACCGCACGAAAAGCGCGGACTGGGCTATTCACCCCACCAGGCAAAAGCCGTTGAGCTTTTTCGAAAAGTTTTTTAGAGTTTTTATTTTTCATGCCTAGGTCTGTCAAAAACTTATTCGCTAAATTGGTTGACAATAGAGCTAACGCGTCATTAGGTATTTTTTAATATGTTCTAATATATAAGGTTAATGCAATACCCACGCTACTTATTGTTTTATAGGTCTAATGTCAAATAGACTATAGCTAAAATAAAATCAGGGAGGATTTTAAAAATGAAAAAATTCAATTTCAAGTCTGCTTTTGCTCATTCATTCAATATCTTTTTTATTGCCTGCGCTAGTTTGTTAGCTCTTTCCTGTGACTCGGATTCCAGTGAAAAAATTGCCGTTGAAATCAACCCTCGATGTGTAGAACTTCTTCCGGGAGAGAGTCAGCAATTTAACGCAACTATATTTATTAACGGTATTATTCAAGATCCCAACCCAGATAATAGTGCGGTCAGTTGGGAAGTTGAGGAAGGCAATATTAATGGGACCATTAGCGCACAAGGACTCTACCAGGCTCCCGATGTAGAAAACTTGCCCGATGAAGTCCTTATCACTGCAACCAGCCTAGAAGATTCACAAAAACAAAACCAGGCTTCCGTCCTGTTTGCAGGAAATTGCCCTGAATAGATAAACTCTTTGAAAAAATCGATTGCCATCGTTGTTGCCCTCCCTCATGAAAGCAAAGCTGTCCTTGCACAGATGCGGGTGATTGCTAAGACCCAGCATGCCGGATTCAAATTATACGAAGGCTTTATAAAAGACAAAAATTGTGTCTTGCTCCAAACCGGAATGGGGCTTTCCAGGGCCTACGCGGCAACCCAGGCTTTTTTAAAAGAACAGCGCCCCGAATACATTATAAATATCGGTTATGCGGGGGGACTGGCTCCAAATGTTAAAAATCCCGAAATCATCTTGGCAGATCAAGTCAACCTTTACCCCAATCAGCAAAAAGCAGAAGTGCCGACTCAAGTACAAAAACAGGAGCAAACCCTGAGCATGGCCCCTTCGCCCAAATTATTAGAGCAAACGAGAAAAATGCTAACTAAAGAAAGCCATTCTTTTCATGAGGGAAAACTACTCAGCGCCGAGCAAGCCGTGTTAAAGTCAAAAGAAAAATTAGAACTTCACCAAAAATACCATGCCATTGCCATTGATATGGAAAGTTATTCCGTACTTAAAGCCGCAAACGAGAAAAATATTCCGGCTATCAGCCTACGCTTTATTGTCGATTCTCAAAAGGAAGAGCTCAGTGATACCCGCTCTTTTGTGGAGGAAAATGGCAAAGTCAAGCCATTCAGTCTTATAAAAACCACTGCGAAAAACCCCAAAATTTTGCTGGAACTTCCTGCTTTAGCTATGTTAGCTCAAAAAGCACGCCAGCAAATGGAAAAGGTTGTAATAAAATTACTCGAGCTATCTTCCACTGGACTCACAAATACTTTAGATAAAACATAACGCGTATTTTTACTTTTTAATTAAAATTTTTAATCAAAGATTTAAGGAAAAAGAAATCATGATAAACTTAAGAAAAATCAATGGAATCGCTATCACCCTATTACTCCTCTCTTTAATCAGCTGTGGAAAGGGCTGCGGTTCCGATGAAGACTCTGCACATTTTTTAGATCTCATGCCTGCCAGCACCGAAATGGTTTTGGGAGTTAACATCGATAACATGATGCAAAATTCTTTAGGACAAGTTTTTCAAAAAGAAGCTCCCGAGTCTTGGAAAAAATGGGCGAGTAACTTTAGCTATTTATCGGCATCTTTTGAAATGGATGAGCTCAGCCAAAAGCCAGAACCCACTCTCTTGATTTTTCGCATCAAGGATAGCCCAGAAAATGTCTTAAAAAACACCGAGGCCTTTGCAAAAGCGATTGGAGAAGATTTTAACACCCAGGAAGAAAAATACGAAAATATCACGATTTATATCGAGGAATCCAAAAGCAGCATCAAGGAACCCGCTGCTTTTGCCTTTATTGGAAAAAATCTTTTATTAGCCGATAAAAATAAAATTAAAAAAGCGATCGATACTCTTCACAAAAAATCCCCTCCCGCAAGTCAAAACAAAAAACTGGATACCGCCTTTAGAAAAATAGACACCAAAAAGGTCGTTTGGTTCCTGGGCTTGGTTTCTGAGGAAAACATCGAAAAATTAAAAACAACGGCTCAAAACCCCATGTTTGATGTCCCCGATCTCAAAGCCCTCAACCTCGAATTAGACTACCCAAAAGATCTCACGCTATCAC
>JAUHYS010000308.1 GCA_030426445.1 bacterium | reverse complement strand
CACTTGCTCTAAGTCATTATTTAAAATTTTGACAACTTCTTTTTTTGTTCGGTAAGCAATAGGCAAATCTTCAAATTTGGTTTCTGAGAAATTTTCTTCGCTGAGTTTTTGATACACTGCCTTGGTGGAGACTTTAATCCCAGGATTGACAATAAGAAAATAAAGCTTGGGGATGTGATCAACCTTAGTTAAGCGATCGCCAATACCTTGGGCAAAAGCTGGAGCACCAAAGAGGAAAAAAGGAACGTCTGCACCGACTTTGGCACCTATTTTCATTAGTTTCTCATCACTTAGCTTGAGTTTTAGCAATTCGTTGACACCGCGTATCACTGCAGCAGCATCACTGGAGCCTCCCCCCATGCCCGCGGCAATAGGGATATTTTTTTTAATATCCACCTCGATGCCCACATTACGGCTCGAGTAAGCCAAGATTTCCTTTAAAGCCCGAAAAGCAACATTTTCGTCATCCACAGGGACTTCTTCATCGTTACATCGAACTTCTATGCCTTTTTCGATGACTTTGAGCCTAACTTCATCCTCTATGTTAATTCTATCCATTAAACTCAGAATATTATGGTAGCCATCAGGCCTTTTATCCAAAATATCGAGTCTTAAGTTAAGTTTGGCAGGAGCCATTAGTTTTAAACTTTGCATAGTCAATGCTTATATAAATTTGAAATATCCCTGTCAACACGGTATTTTCCATTGCCTCGTTTAACTTAGATTTGGTAGAGCATGTCTGAAAAATTATGATTGTAAAAAAACACAGTGTTATTAAAAAGACTCAGAAAAATTCTGGAAGACTTGCACAGCTCGTCAGCCTTAAAGAGGGCTTTGTGCGTAGCCAAGATGGGACGAAAATCTACTATAAATCAGTGGGAAAAGGCATGCCCATTATTTTATGTAATGGCATGGGAGTCTCAACCTTCTTCTGGAAATATTTCGAAAGTCACTTCAAACATGATTTCAGAGTCATCACTTGGGATTATCGCGGCCATGGCAGATCCAAGCTTCCTGTCCGGAAAAAAAATGTCAGTGTGGATTTTCTTGTCCAGGACTGCATGGCGGTTTGTAGAAAACTGCGCATAAAAAAGGCGCTTTTTGTGGGTCATAGTTTAGGCACACAAGTTGCTTTAGAGTTTTATCATCAACACCCCAAATATGTATCCGGTCTTATCTCCTGCTTTGGAAGCGTAGGCAGACCCATGGATTTTTTTTACAATTCCCCACTATCAAAATATATTTTTGAAATTATCACAAGCTTAAGCCTCAGATTTCCCAAACAAAGCCAGTATGTGGGGAGGCTCTTGGTATCCAATCCCTTTTGGTACCAACTCGGGGGCTTATTAAAAATGATGAATATAGGTTTAGCTAATAAAGCAGACGCTCAAGAATATGTTAAACATATTATGGGTCTAGATTCTAAGTTTTTTACGCGTCTAACCCGAAGCGTCCAGTCACATTCTGCTGAAAAAGTATTAAAAAATGTCAAAGTCCCCACCCTCATTATTGGGGGTGAAGAAGATACCTTTACTCCAGTATGGTTATCCAAAAAAATGCATCAGGTCATCCCCCACTCAGAGCTCTTTATCTTACGCAAAGGGACCCATATAGGACTTATTGAGCAACCCGATTTAATCAATTTAAGGATCGAAAAATTTATCCTGGAAAATTTTAAGGGAAAAAGAAAAAAACAAAAAAGCGCGCCGTGAGCGACTCGAACGCCCGACCTACCATTTCGAAGCCATTCTTTAAAAAATTATTTTTTTTTAAACACAACTTTAGTTAGGTGTCCTTCTGATAATGAAAGTCTAAGAAAATTACCAACAACCTTATAGACTTTAAAAGGAGTGACTTTTATGAAGAAGTTAGTGTCTACCCATTTAATTATATCATGTTTTTTTATCCTATTATTTTCTCACATGAGCCATGCGAGAATTTCTTCAAACTCTATGGCAAAGTTAGGGCAGGTAGAGTTTGCTGAAATTTCTGAGTTAGTTGGAAAACAAAGGGTATTTGTTCACGCAGAAGATCTCCGGGTAAGAAAAGAAATTGTTAAAAAAATCAAAAAAAAGGCACCCTTTCTCCAAGTAGTCTCACGTCCCGAAGAAGCACAGTTCTTAATTACATATGGAGTGAGTTTAGTCGATCTAGGAACAACCTTCAGCTATAGTGGAGGCGGAGTCAGTATATTTGGTATTGGTATGGAAGGAGGCTCAGGGAGAATACAACACCATAGTATGGCTGTAGCCGATTTATATGTCTTTGCTTGGGGAGATAAACAGAGAGACGGCACAAGGCGAATGCGTATTTATCATGGTGATCAAAATTTTCGAACAGACAAAGACAGTCAAAACATAGTCACTATGTGGA
>JAUHYS010000307.1 GCA_030426445.1 bacterium | reverse complement strand
GGACAGTGCGCGAGAGGGTAAAAAATCCTGATAGGGTTTGTTTATGCCCGTTAAAAACTGATCAGCGTCACTTTGAGGTCCAGCAATATAAAAAGCGTAAATCTTTTTAAATATGTCATCGGAAAAGTCTCGTCCACCGCAGGTTCCACTCAATGTCGTATTTTTGAAAATCGCCCTTTCGATTTCAAGAAAATTTGAAGCCTTTTGATAGCATGATTCACTTAAATTAATGAGTAAAGAATCATTCGAAAAAATCCCGGAAACATTGATGAGATCTTTTTCACCCCAGTGGCGCTTACCATCAAGGTCATCATAGGCCTTGATGTTTTCATATATTCTGACTTGAAAAGGATAGAGTTGGTTAACGTCTTCGGTGAATGGATCTAAGGTATTAAAACTTTTCTTTAATGGATTATCACCAGCTCCTAGAAAGTTTTTCTTTGTAGAATCGTGTAGACCCACATTGACGATTTCAGGGCGGCCCGTACGGTCGGCCTTGTGAAAGTGCCCTCTTGACCTATTTTTCCAAAGACTTTGTCCGGCGACCCCATAAAGTCCATCTTTGAGTCCAAGGGCCTGCAAGTTGACTTCAAAAGAAAGAGTGAGAACATTGACGTTCCGGATTCCGTTAGTAACCTCTAAGGGGTTTGCCTCGATAAAATTCTGTCTGAACACCACTCCATCAAAGCTCGGTAGCGAGATAAAGAAAGGGTCTGCTTTTGCGCCTAAGAAGCTAATGGCAATTTCACCATGACTCGTTGTCTTATTAAACTCACCTTGTAATAGGTAGCCATCCGGAAAATTAGGGCTCTTTAAATGGCAATTATATTTTTGTGGACCTAAAAAAGGTTTTCTAGAAAATTGGCAATCTATCATAAGTTGATCGCCAACTGAGTTAAGCCATAGTCGGTTGGCTTGGGACTGTAACTCTAATTTGTGCATTATAATTTTAAAACGAGAGTGTGTAGAAAATTTCCCTATCGCGGGGAGGCCCGATTGCGTATTAAGAGTTATATTTAGAAAACCAGGTCTCTGTGGCGAGTGAAATACATAGATTCCAGCAAGGTCGACTCTTGGATTTACAGGTCCATCGATATGATCGTCAGCAAGTGAAACCAAAGAAAAAAAGAGAATAGAAAGAGAGATAAGAGAGCGAGACATAAATTAAACCTCTTTGCCCCCTTGATTTAGATCTGCTAATTACCATAGACTTTTTCACTTGAGAAGAATTCTTATGAACTTTTTTAGCTTACGCCAAACTAAGACATAGTGGATAATTTTCTCCAAAAAGATTCAGATTTTAATACTGTTTGGTTCGGGATTTTGTTTTGACCTCTATTTTTTCTTGTTGAAGAATTAAATAGTTTCAAGGGGCGGTGAGTGGATATTGATTACTCGAGAATTTCCGAGGACTTACGAAAAGTTACGTATTCAGATACATATAATAAACCTCTACAAAATAAGCTGATTAAATTATTCGAAAGAGCTTTAGTTAGACAAAAATTTTATCAAAGATTTTTAGATCTATACAATCGTGTTGATCAAGGTGAAGCGGTAAATACAGCAGTTTTAGAGGCATTCGGCTTAAAGGTCGAACTAAAGAAAGGGTCACTAGAAAACATACCCCAAAAAGGGCCTGTTATTGTTGTTGGAAATCATCCCTTCGGAATAGTTGATGGGATTGTCGTCGCCAGTATGATTAAAGGCGTTCGGCCCGATCTTAAAGTCATGGCTCATCAAGGGGTATCTGGTATCCCCTTGTTTTCGAAATACTTTTTGCCGATTGACTTTTCGGGAACAGAAGATGCAAAAACGGTAAATAAAAGAACAATCCATGATTTTAAAAGCCATGTTTCAAAAGGGGGAGTTGGGGTTATTTTTCCTGCAGGAGCGGTTTCAACCAAACGCCCTATTTGGAAAAAAAATACAGATCCACCTTGGTTTCCCTCAGCAGCTAAATGGGCAAGGGATTTCAAAGCTCAAGTAGTACCCGTTTTTATTGATGGACATTGTGGACCACTCTTTCAACTGGTTAGTCAATTTAGCATGACTCTACGTTTAGCTTCTTTACTCTATGAAAATACGCGTCTGATAGACAGTGAAATAGGTATGAGAGTTGGGGAGCCAATTGATGTACAAACTCTTTCATGCAAAATGGAACCGGTCGTGATGACTGAATACCTCCGCAAAGAAACTTATGGTTTGGCGGGTCTTGACGAAAGAGGTCGGCGTCTAAAGACTAGTGTTATTGCAAAAGCATAAATTCTCTTAAGCAGTAAAGGACCCGTGAATGGCCCGTCTTTTGGTATACTACGCACATCCCGGTCACCAGTATTCGAGAGTAAATTCGGCAATGGCGAAAGGCGCCCAATCA
>JAUHYS010000037.1 GCA_030426445.1 bacterium | reverse complement strand
TTCAACCCAGTTATTTGGGAGACCAAGCCAGATCGAGTATGCCAGTCATTGAACAGGTTTTATTAGAGCGCCCCGAAAGTGTGTCTTCAACTGATTTTGAACGCGCTCTCTATTTAGTGCGTAAGAGTGTCGAAAAACAAATTCATAGTGAATCTATTAAAGATTTTTATATTAGCTCTTTTTCTTCCAAAGTCATTGTTTATAAAGGCTTGTTAGTTGCGCATCAACTTAAGGAGTTTTATCAGGATTTAGCGGATCCTTTATATGAGAGTTCTTTCGCTTTATTTCATCAACGTTTTTCGACCAATACTTTTCCTACTTGGGCTTTAGCACAGCCTTTTCGTATGATTGCCCACAACGGAGAGATCAATACTATTCAAGGTAATCGCAATTGGATGCGTGCTCGAGAACCCGAACTGGATCATCTGGATTGGATCCAGGACTCTGAGCTATTAAAACCTGTGATTATGGATGGGGCTTCGGATTCGGCAAGTCTCGATAACGCCTTAGAGGCTTTGGTGATGGGTGGCCGAGATATTCTACAGGTCAAGAGTATCATGCTTCCCGAAGCCTGGGAAAAAATGCCTTATATGTCCAAGGAAAGGCGCTCTTACTTTGAGTACCACTCTTGTCTGATGGAACCTTGGGATGGCCCGGCAGCCATTACTTTTTCCGATGGAAAATACGTAGGTGCGATATTGGACCGCAATGGTTTAAGGCCTGCACGTTATGCTTTGACCGAAGACGGCATGATGGTCTTGGGTTCGGAAGCGGGTATGATTCCCATTGATGAAACCAAAATCATTAAAAAAGGGCGCCTGGGCCCAGGCCAAGTACTGGCTGTTGATCTCGAAGAAAAAAGAATTTTAGAAAATGAGGAAATCAAATCTCAACTAACACAGGGCAAGCCTTATGCAACTTGGATCGAAAAAAATCTTTGGCGTTTTTCCAGTCGAAACCGGCCCGAAAATATGCAGGCCCTTGATTTAGATTCCGAAAGAAGACAGCGTTTAGCACTGGCTATGGGTTATACCAAGGAAGAGCTTGATATGGTCTTAAAACCCATGGCCCAAGAGGGCAAAGAGCCCACTTATTCCATGGGAAATGACGCGCCTTTGGCTGTGCTTTCCCAATACCCCAAACCCCTTTATGACTATTTTAAGCAGCTCTTTGCCCAAGTGACCAACCCGCCCATTGATCCTATTCGTGAAAATTTGGTCATGGCTTTGACCACTTATTTGGGGCCTCGTGGTAATATTTTCGAAGACTCACCAGAGCACGCTAAAATGATTCAGCTCACGAGCCCTATTTTGGATGAGGTAGATTTAGCTGACTTAAGAAAAAGTACGGACCCTCATTTCAAAAGTGAGACCTTTTTAACCTGTTTTCGTGCAAAAGAAGGAGCTAAAGAAATGGAAGAAGCTCTGCTTTCGCTTTGTGACTCGGTCACACAAGCGGTTCGAGCAGGTGCCCACATTATTATTCTTAGCGACCGCGAAATGGACGCGGTTCATGCGCGTATCCCCATGTTGCTCGCTGTGGCCGCTGTTCACCATCACTTAATCCGCGAAGGTCTCAGAATGCGGGTTGGTTTAATTGCCGATACGGGAAATACACGTGATGTGCACCACGTTGCTTGTTTGATTGGCTATGGAGCGCAAGCGGTTTGCCCCTATTTGGCGATGAGTCTGATAGCAGATATGGCGCAAAACAATAAATTGGGAGAGACAGATAGCGCACAGGCTCTAGCTAACTATAAAAAAGCGGTAGAAAATGGCCTCTATAAAATTATGTCTAAGATGGGAATTTCCACTCTCAGCAGCTATAAAGGTGCACAAATTTTTGAAGCTATTGGTCTCAAACAAAGTGTAATTAACCGCTATTTTAGTGGAACTTTTTCTAAAGCTGGAGGCATTGGTCTAGAGGAATTTGCCGAAGACATTCTGAAATGGCACGAACAGGCATTTACTGGAGAGGGAGAAAACATTGTTCCCTTACATATTGGAGGGAATTTCCGCTATCGTCGCGAAGGCGAGTACCATGCCTTTAATCCCGATGTGACTAAAAACCTCATCAAAGCGGCAAAAACAGGTGCGCCCGAAGACTATCAAAGCTTTGCAAAGTTGGTGAATGAGCGCCCGGCCACAACCTTACGTGATTTATTAGGCTTTAAAAAGGCAAAGCCAGTTTCCATTGATCAAGTGGAACCTGTCGAAAATATTTTAAGGCGATTTAATACCGCCTCGATTTCCTTGGGTGCGCTTAGCAAAGAGGCTCATACTACTATTGCCATTGCGATGAATCGCCTGGGTGGAAAAAGCGGTTCAGGTGAAGGCGGTGAGGACTCCGCACGATTTTTTCCCATGCCCGATGGAGACAGTGCTAATAGCAAAATTAAGCAGGTCGCCTCCGGCCGTTTTGGAGTGAGGGCTTCTTATTTAGCTTATGCCGAAGAATTAGAAATTAAAATGGCTCAAGGCTCTAAACCGGGAGAAGGCGGTCAGCTCCCTGGTAAAAAAGTTTCGGAAGAGATTGCACGCTTACGCCATTCGACTCCGGGAGTCACTTTAATTTCACCCCCTCCTCACCACGATATTTATTCAATCGAGGATTTGGCACAACTGATCTATGACTTAAAATCTGTGAATCCAAGGGCCAAGGTGATTGTAAAATTAGTCGCCGAATCCGGCGTCGGGACGATTGCTGCTGGAGTTGCCAATGCGCATGCTGACGTGATCTTGATTTCTGGACACGATGGTGGAACCGGTGCTTCACCGCTTTCTTCGATTAAATACGCTGGAAGCGCCTGGGAGCTCGGTCTTTCCGAAACCCAGCAAACCTTAGTTCACAATGATTTGCGAGGCCGTGTGGTCTTACGCACAGACGGAGGTCTTAAAACGGGTTTGGATGTGGTAAAAGCGGCTATTTTGGGTGCTGAAGAATATGGCTTTGGCACGGCTGTCATGATTGCAGCTAGTTGCTGCATGATTCGCCAATGTCATATGAATACCTGTCCTACAGGTGTGGCCACCCAAGACCCTAGATTACGTGCAAAGTTTAAAGGCACTCCAGAAATGGTAGTCAATTATTTGATGGGGCTTGCTCAAGAAGTACGAGAAATTTTAGCCAGTATCGGTAAAACCAGCTTGCAGGAAATTATTGGTTGTCCAGAACTTCTCGAACCGGTGTTTCCTCAAGACCGACCTCGTTCAGCTATGTTAGAGGTGGACCGTATTCTGCATCAAGTGGACTCCAGCGGTCAAAAAGCCCGCGTTTGGGGTCTAAAGAAAAACGATTGGCACGATAAACCTCTTAACCAACAAATCTTAAAAGATGCCGAGCCTGCTATAGCCGGCGAAGGATCGGTAAACCTCCAATATACAATTCGTAATACCGATCGATCCGCTGGAGCGACTGTGGCAGGTGAAATTGGCAAGCGTTATGTAGACGAAGGTCTCCCACCTGGATCAGAAATTAACCTGCGCTTTAAAGGTTCAGCGGGTCAAAGTTTTGGTGTGTGGATGACCAAAGGGATGCACCTGTATTTAGAAGGCGAAGCCAATGATTATGTAGGCAAAGGTATGTCAGGCGGAGAGATGACGATTGTGCCTTCTACTCAGGCGAAGTTTATTGCCGAAGAAAACGTCATTATTGGAAATACCTGCTTTTATGGTGCGACCGGTGGGACGGCTTTTATTCGTGGCTGGGCCGGAGAACGCTTTTGCGTCCGTAATAGCGGCGGTATTGCGATTGTCGAAGGAGTTGGCGATCATGGCTGTGAATATATGACCGGTGGCTTGGTCGTGATCTTAGGGCCCACCGGAAGAAATTTTGGTGCGGGGATGACTGGCGGCGAAGCTTATGTTCTAGATGAAAAGCGCAGCTTTGAAGAGCGTTGCAATACCGAGCTCATTCGTTTAGAAAAAGTTAAGGAAAACGCTCACTTGGAAAAACTTGCCGAGCTGTTAAAAAGACACCGTCAATTGACAGGCTCTCAAGTTGCAGAGAAGGTTTTACAAAATTTTGCCGAATATCAAAAGCTCTTTTGGCGAGTTTCTCCCAAAGAACAAAATGTGGCTTCCGCAAAAGTGATTCCGATTAAGACTTCTAAGAAGGTTTAGAAAAAATACAAAAGTTTATTAGTTTTTTTCGTTAGGCCTCTTGCGCCCCGAGGTAGAGGTGCCATTCATTTAAACCTTATCTCTTTTTTCAATCATTGATAATAGGCCGAGTCATTCGAGAAGCGCTTACTTATCTCTATTTTTCTATATTGAAAGTGTATTTCAATTTAAATCAAATAAAAATTTTTAATTGACTTAAATATAAATGTATAAGATTAGTTTATAATTATATTATTGAAAGTTATTTTCAATTAAATCTTATTATAAAGTAAGGAAAAAATGACAAAGCAAATAACTAATACAAATAATAACAAGATGACTTACCCCACTCGAGAGCTATGTGACTCTTTGGTAGATCAGGGGCTTTTTGTTAAAGCGTCTAAAGAGGAACTTTCAAAATGCGTCGAAAAATGGCCTGATACCTACCAGTTGGATAATTGGGGGCGTAGAAGAGTCAAAGTATGGACTCTGGAACACACCTGGACAGCGACGTTTAAGAGATGGTTTAGTTAAATAAGCGGGCAAGGAAGCATAAATTATGCGCCAAGAATCACCGGGTTCTTCAAGAGAAATCCAAATCAATCTATATACATTAGGCAGCTACTCTCCGACGCCTCTTCCTCAAGCAGAGTCAGTAGAAGGGGAACAAGCCGATCTACGGCCTTATGGCAACTTAACTTGGCTACAAACCTACTTTGACCTCATTAGGCCTAGAAAACACGTTTCGCTTTCCTTTCAGGGTGGCCCCAGTTACGTTTTGACCAACCAAAAGCATCCGCCTCATGGCGACCTCACTGGAAGACCCGGAAGCACTCCAGATCTAGGTGAAGTCACTAATTTCGCGGAGCCTCATCAAGATGACTCATGGGACCACAGCCCTTTAGTTGCCAGCACAGACGAAGACAAGGCTAATGTACTGGCGGGGAGTTTTCAGGCTTATTTAAACTTACTCATTTCGCTTAAACTCCATTCGTTGACTCTTCAATTGGGTCCTAAAAATCCGGGTACAAACACCTGGGGAAACACCCCTAATATTGTCAGTGCCAGACCCGACGCTGTGGCTTTTCGAGTCATGCATAATTGGTGGCATGCGAGCTTGATCTATTTATTTAATGGAAAGTTTGTTCAGCCCCAACTGACTTTGACTTATCGCTATTCGCATAGAGACCATGCCCACTTTACTTTGGGGGAGAGCAATATTCCTTTTAAAGTGTCAGACCGTTGGCAAATACAGGCCGATTTTTATGCTGGCTGGATGAAAAATGGCGAAGATGTGCATGATGATCATGAAGACCATGAAGAAGAGCACCCAGATTTTATTGCACCTCTCACTTTAGATACCGGGACTAGTAAAACCATTGGGGGCGGGTTGAATGCAACACGCAGTGCTAAACATTTAAATTTTAGTTTAGGGGTTTTGGGCGGCTACCTTCATCGAAGCGCCTTGCATCAAGACCCGACAACGGGACTCACTTACCAAGCACAAAGAACGAGCTCTTTATTGCACCCCTATGTGTTTTTGCAAGAAAACAGATTTGGCTTTTGGACACGAGGCGCGGCTTATTTTAGCCAAGAAACCTTTCCTCGAAGTGATAACAATATTGCTTCCAAATCTTTTCAACGCAAAAGTGCAGAGGTTTTTGTAGGCTATCAAACTCAGGTCAATTGGGGGCATGGCTCTCAACTACAAATTAATGCAGCACTGGGCTATTTAGGTCTTTTTCCTTTTAACTTCGAAGGAAAAGCAGCCCATACTTTCACCCTTAATCTTAGTTTGTCTTACCTTTGGAGCCGTCAACGCTATCTAAAAAACAAAGAAGAAGCAGAAAAGGAAAAAGCAAATGCCTCGAAAGAAGCTATTTAAAAGCATGCTATTTAAATCTCATCTTCCAAATTTTTTTTTATGGATATGTGCTTGTTTTTTTATTGTCATGCCAAACCACTCGAGCTTTGCGGGCGATTATGATGAAGTTTGTCCGGTTTTAGTGGGCGATGACAATCCAGAGCCTTTCACCTTGCGTCTAGCTTCTTTACTTTTTAACGAGCCAGAATACGAAGAGAAAAACCCTGACCGTAGCTGCCGCGAAAAAATCTCTATTGAAGTTCCCGAAGTTAATTTAAAGGCTCCCATTTTATTAGAGCAACCTGCAGACAAAGACTCTGACAATGATGGCAGGTCTCTTATTTTACAAGGAGAAAGTGCTTCAAACCCCTCAATACTTAATGGAGATCAAATTGATTTAGAAAATTTTTCGGGCGCTTGTGTGCTGATCATTGATTCACCCAATGTTACTTTAAAAAATCTAGAAATCGAATTAGAGGGCCCTTGCGAGCGGGCCATTTGTCTGCGCTCTCATGGCCAGGTGTCTCACTATGACAAAGTAAAAATCTTTTCTAATGATGATGGAGATTTGGACGGAGACGGTATCTGTCAGACTTATACTCGCTACGATGATTCACCCAATTACCCAAAAGATGATAATTGTGAAGGGGTTTATAATCCAAATCAAAAGAATTCTGACAAAGACACTTTAGGTGATGCTTGTGATAATTGTCCAAATATCCCAAACCCCAGCCAAGCTAACTGGAATGCTGACGAAGACGATGAGGGCGATCATTGTGATGATAGCGACTTAGATGGGGTGATGGATAGCGAAGATAATTGTTTAAAAACCCCTAACCCTTTGCAGCTCAATTCAGATGGAGATGTTTTAGGGGACGCTTGTGATAACTGCCCTAATGATTATAATTTTGCTCAGTTGGATCAAGACGGAGACGGCGTTGGAGATTTATGCGATACTTGCCCAGATGTTTACAACCCTAATCAAAAGCTTTTGTGCCGACCAAGCTTGCAAGCCGTTCCTGAAGAAGAACCCGAAGCATTAGATGAGGCAGCCCCTAAATATGACCCTGTTGATCCAGAGGAAGATGAGCCAAGTGAACCTAATAACCCCGAAGATTCCGAAGAAGAAACGAGCTCGAATGATGAACAGCAGGAAGAAAACAATCAAGATCCACAAAAGGACCCTAAAGAAGCTCATCAAGAAAATGATGGAACAAGTTTGAGCATCACTCCAAAGGAAGCTTTAGGTTGTAATCTGTTTTCTAGCTCTGAAGAAAAAACTCAGAGCTCCTTACTTCTACTTTTGTTTATTGTGTTATTTTCTACCTTGAGTGTAAAAAAAATAAAAAAGGGATTCCATCATGAGTGATTTTAAATCTTCGATAGGCTGGGGCGGCTATGTTTTGCCTTCTTATCAAGGGATGAAGGCGCAAGACTGGCATCACGGTTTTAGTGTCGCTCTTGCTTTTGGGTTAGAAAAAAAGATCCGGCCCAAGTTGGGTATGGCCGGAAGAATCGTATTCGATCATGCGCAAGTTCGCAAAAACTATTATCCTGACACATTAAATATTCCTAGCTCAGCAAAGTCAGATAGTTACCTGCTAGAAGGCGAGTTGATTGGATCTTTTAGGTGGCTTAATTTTTCGGGAGCTTTACAAGCGGGGCTTCTTAATTTTGATACCCACAAGCATGGTCTCCAATTCGCCAATAACTTTGGGCCCGAAAAATTTGATCAGTTGGCTTTTCAAATCAACGGTTTTTTACAGCTGGCTTTTTTCCCAAGTTCATCGGATGATTTTCGTCTTTTTATTCGGGCTAAAGTTGGGATCCCTGTTTATTTAGAACACCAAGAGTCTCCTGTCGGAGGTTTTTCAGCGGGTGTAGGCTTAGGAGTTTATTTAGGGCGTCATTAGCAATATCAGTTGATTTGATCTTCCTGCTTGTGAGAGAGCATAAATCATGGCAAGCTTGAAAGACCAAATCCGTTATTTACCGCTTCGGCTTTTTATTGACCCTTGTGCCTATGTTTGGACGGCCTTTTTAGGCCGCATCAGCCATATTCGGTGGAAGCCTTTTAAAAATACGATGATTCGCGTCTTTAATAAGCTTTATCAGGTCAAAGTTGAAGAAGCACAAAGTTCTGAACTTAAGGACTACGCCCACTTTAATACCTGGTTTACGCGGCAGCTAAACTCAGAAAGTCGCCCTTTGGCCGCCGAAGCCTCATCCATTTGTTCTCCTGCAGATGGGCGTGTTATGCAGTTGGGAGATATCCAAAAAGGGCAGCTCTTTCCTGTAAAAGGTCAAAAACTGAATTTGAAAGAACTCATCGGGGGAGATGAAAAGGACAGAGTTCCTTTTGTAGAGGGAAAATACATCATTCTTTATTTATCTCCTCAAGATTATCATCGATTTCACATGCCCATTGAAGGAAAATTACTAAAAACTTTATATATTCCAGGGCGATTGTTTAGTGTATCCCCTTTGACAACCCGAGTAATTTCAAAGGTTTTTGCACGAAATGAACGAGCGGTATGTTTATTTTCGACTGTGTTGGGTCCCATGGCCATGCTTTTAGTGGGCGCAGTAGGGGTTGCATCGATTCAATTAATATGGCAGGGAATGCTCAAGCCAGAAAAAAAAGGCAGCGTGAAAATTTGGGAATACCGCGACCAGGAGATCACAATTAAAAAGGGAAAAGAAGTGGGGCACTTTAACATGGGTTCCACTGTTATTTTACTTTTCCCTTCTAAGAGTCTTAAATGGGAAACTCATCTTGCACCGGGTTCAAAGATAAAAGTGGGAGAAAAAATAGCGAGTTTTTAAAACTTTTTTTACTGTTAGTCGTACTCATTTCTCATTTGTCTTAAAAAATTGACTCTCTAGTTCAGGAATGTTTATAATTCTTGTTTATGTGAGGGGAGCCAGTTCGTACTCCTAATAATTTTGAATTTGCCAAGTTTTCAGATCGTCTTGGAATTTTTTATTATTTTAGTTTCTAAGTTTCAAGGCGATGTGGTGATTTGACAAAGCTTAAAAAGGAGGCATGAAGGCAGTCATGAAAAAGTTTTTGGTTTATGTTGTTGTTTTAGCATTCTTTGTTGCTTCCTGTGGTTCTACGCCTAAAAAGAGCGCCAAAAATTATAAGGGGGCTAAGTCTAAAAAATATGATCGATCAAAAAAGGGTTACGAAGATTCCTTAGATGATGTCATATTTAATAACTTAGAAAGCCGACACGTTGGTGGTGTTCATTATTCAAAGTATCTAAAACAAAACAAGAAATGGGATATTCCATACACCCATAATAAATATGTTCAAAAGTGGCTGGATTATTATACAGGTCGTGGAAGAAGACATCTTGCGCGTCACTTGGCCCGTTCGGGTAGATTTATTCCTTATATTCATCAAGTCTTAGACCAGTACAATATGCCTAAAGACATTGCTTATCTTTCGATGATCGAAAGTGGTTTTAATGTTCGCGCAAAGAGTTGGGCTTCTGCTGTGGGTCCTTGGCAATTTATTCGTTCAACCGGAGCCATGTATGGCTTAAAAGTGGACTATTATATAGACGAAAGACGCGACCCCGAAAAAGCAACGCACGCTGCCGCAAGACATTTAAAGGATCTCTATAACGAATTTGGAGATTGGTACTTGGCTTTTGCAGCTTACAACGCCGGTTCAGGGAAAGTTAGGGGTGCTATCAGGCGCGATGGTAAAAATTATTGGGATATGGTGCGGGGTAGATACTTACGACAAGAGACCAAAGACTACGTTCCAAAATTACTCGCAGCTGCAGAGATTGCAAAAAATCCAGAAAAATACGGTTTTACCAACATTCGTTATCAGGCTTATATTCCAAGTGAAGTCGTCAATATGAAGGGTCCCACTGACCTTGAGGTGGCTGCAGAATGTGCTGGTGTCGACCCTGACTTGATTCGTCTACTTAATCCAGAATTATTACATGATATCACCCCTCCTCATATTCCCAATTATGCTTTAAAAATTCCTAGTGGTACGCGGTCGGCTTTTAAAAAACGCTATGCAGCTTTAAAACCTCACCAGCGCAGCCGGACCCTTGTTTATACAGTAAAAAAAGGTGATACAGTTTCTTCTATCGCTTCCCGTTATGGAGTGAGTAGCAAAAATCTTGCAAAAGCTAATCCTAATGACATTAAAATACGGAAATCTTACCGTAATAAAAAAGTCAAAATAGCCTTAAAAAGAAAAAGAGGAAAAAGAAGACGTTATGTTTGGAGGACTAAAAAGTCTCCAGTTTACTCATATTCTGTGCATCCAGGGGCAAGTTTGAATATACCGAAAAACCGATCTTTAAAGGGTTACTCTTCATTACGGGATGATGAAGCTGCAGTAAGAGCCCAAGGTAAATTTTCGGGTTCTTCCTCGAGCATTGTCAATACAACTGTAGCCGCAGTACCCCGTTCTAGCAGAAAGAAAAAAAATATAGGAAGATCCAAGCAAGAGCAAATTCAAAACGTCGAAAATAGCACACGCCAGGCCTGGCAGGTAAAAAACTCTGTTTTAGAAACCATCAACCCTAAAAATACGCGTTCTTCTAACAAAAGTCCCATCAGAACAGACTTAGAGCCACTTAGCTCCTCCGGGTCCACAACTCAAAACTCCTCTACAGGGCCGACATCTTTTCCTCGTGAGGATGAGTTTTATTCTTTAGCGCCCCGTACCCAAGCGCAGCCTTCAGAAGACCAACTTAGAGCAGCGGTCTTAGGTCTCCAGGATGATGTGGGCTCAGAAGGCTCTGCTGCAGTAACAAATGATGAAACAACACATACAGGTTTTTTAGAAAAAAAAGCTGCAACCCCTCAGCCCAAGCGTGCTGTGAAAACTCCAACAAAACCAAAGGATAAAATCCAATATCATAAAGTTCGAAGAGGAGAAACTCTAAGTGCAATTGCCAACCAATATGGCGTGAGCATGGAAGACCTCAAAAAATGGAATGGCTCTAAAGCACACCCTGTCCTTTTAAGTGGAGCGAAATTACAAATTCGTAATGGTAAGCAAGTCCATTCAAAGTCGAAGTCTGTAGAAAAAAAGCAGGCCAATCCACAATATTACACGGTTAAGCGTGGAGATAATTTAGGAAAAATTGCTCGAAAGTTTGGTGTTTCTACCCGTCAACTCAAAGCTTGGAACGGGCGCAAAGTTTCGCCTGTGCTTCAAGCAGGTGCAAAGATTTTAGTCAGTCAAAAATCCCGCGTTGTTAAATACAAAGTCAGACCAGGTGATAACTTGACTGTCATTGCTCGAAAACACAACACGACTCCTGATGAAATTAAAAAGCTTAATAATCTCAAAAATCATATCATCCGTCCTGGCTCGGTTTTAGTTGTAAAGAATTAAACTTACTTTCTTTTTGACCTATCAAAAAGAAAGTAAGAGTTTCTCTTCCAATTGAGTCCACCGCTCATAAAGCTTTTCCACTTCACTCTGAGCTTTTTCAAACTGCGCATTGAGCTCAACGAGTTTTTCGGCACTGCTAGCATATTCGGGATTTTCCAGTTCGGATTTAATCGCATTCATCTTGGCTTCGGCTTCATGAATGCGATCTTCCATTTGATCGTATTCGCGTTGTTCTAAATAGCCCAAGCGTCCCGGAGTTTTACTTTTCGGTTTGCTTTTTGTGGTTTCGCTAGAAGTCGATGTAGTTTTCTTGCTTTTCTTTTGTTGCTCACGGTACCAAGTTTCCCATTGCTCAAGACTGGCAAATTCAATGAGATTTTTAGCGCCAGTGGATTCGGGGGGAGGAAAGGCCAAAAAGCTTTCTACTACCTGGTCTAAAAAATAACGGTCATGTGTGACCAAGATAACAGCTCCGTCATATTCTTTTAGGCACTCTTCTAAGATGTTAAGTGTGGCTAAGTCCAGGTCATTGGTGGGTTCATCCAAAACCAACAAATGACATTCTTGAAGCATGAGCTGAGCCAGCAATAATCGGCTTTGTTCACCACCGGAAAGTTTACCCACGGGCATATCCAATTGTGAGTGTTCAAAAAGGAAGCGTTTTAAATAAGCTCGGGCCGCCATGGCTTTTCCCCGATAAATGACTTGGTCTCCACTGGGACAAAGCGTGCGTAAAACAGAAGTCTGCGGATCTAAAGTCGCACGGTG
>JAUHYS010000306.1 GCA_030426445.1 bacterium | reverse complement strand
GTTGCTGAACAAGTTGCAAACGGTGCAGATTTGCTCATTAATATTTCGGCCTCTCCTTTTGCAGTCAAAAAAACCAAGCATAAAATCAAACGGCTTTCACAGCAAGTCAAAGGCTATGGGCGCCCTCTTATTTATTTAAATTTGGTAGGCGGAAATGATGATCTTGTTTTTGATGGGCGGTCCTTAGTTTTTAATAAAAAAGGGCAATTGTTAGCAGAGCTCAATGCTTTTAAAGAAGATTTCAAAATCATTTCTTTAAAAAATTTAATGTCTGTAAAAACAAAAAAAATTCATATCCAAAAAGAAAATGAAGATCAAAATGCACTTGAAGCTTTAATACTAGGGCTGAGAGATTATATGCGAAAATGCCATTTTCAAAAAGTGGTGATAGGTCTTTCGGGTGGTATTGATAGCGCTTTAACCGCTTGGATCGCGACACAGGCTTTGGGTTCCAAAAATGTTTTAGGTGTAAGTATGCCTTCTCCTTTTTCTAGCACATCAAGTCTTAAGGATGCCCAGGATTTAGCTTTGGCCCTAAATATAGACTTTCGAGTGCTTCCTATTCACGATTTATTTCGCGATTATTTAGAAAGTTTAGGGTATAGTGATCTCTCTAATGTGGATTTAGCCATACAAAATACTCAGGCGCGTATTCGTGGTAATTTACTGATGGCACTTAGTAATGCTGAACACAGGCTGTTGCTTTCCACTGGAAACAAATCCGAAGTCTCGATGGGTTATTGTACCTTATATGGTGATATGGCGGGAGGTTTTGCTTTACTATCGGATGTTCCCAAAACGATGGTTTATCGTTTAGCGAGGCTGGCTAACAAGCGTTTTAAAGCGATTCCTCTTTCTACACTAAAAAAAGCACCTTCAGCTGAATTGGCTCCTAATCAACTGGACCAAGATGAATTACCTCCATACGAAATTTTAGATGCGATTTTAGGCTATTATATTGAAGAAAACCTCACTCCACAGCAAATCGTCAAAAAGGGTTTTGATAAAAAGTTAGTAAAGTATGTCTTAAAAAAGTTAGACTCGAATGAATTTAAACGTTTGCAAATGCCACCAGGTATTCGCATTACTTCTCGTGCCTTTGGCTATGGTAGAAGGGTCCCCATTTCAAGTCATTATCATGAGTATTTTTGATTCTCATCCAACCGGAAAACTTTATATTGTGGCAACTCCTTTGGGTAATCTCAAAGATATCAGTCATCGAGCTTTGGAAGTTCTCTCACAAGTGGATGCGATACTGTGTGAGGATACAAGGCAAAGCCTAAAACTGCTCAACCATTATCAAATTAAAAAAACTTTATTGAGCTTTCATGATCATAACGAAGCTAAAATGTGTTCGGCTATTTTGGATCGTTTACAACAGGGCCAAAACCTAGCATTGATCAGTGATGCGGGTACACCTTTAATATCGGATCCCGGGTACACCTTAATTCAGGTATTGATCCAGGAAGGTATTAATTTTGAAGCCATTCCGGGGCCTTGTGCATTGGTTAATGCTTTGGTGCTCAGTGGATTTTCGACAGACCAATTTTTATTTCGAGGTTTTCTTCCTCCCAAAAGTGCAGCACGATGCCGTGTTTTTTCTGAACGAGTGGACTATCCCATGACGCTTATTTTTTATGAATCGACACATCGTATCGAGAAATTTCTAAAAGAAGCTTATCAAATTTTTGGAGAACGCCGTGTTGCCTTGGTAAGAGAAATGACCAAAAAATTTGAAGAGATTATTCGAGGAAAACTAATTCCTCAGGGCATTGTGCCTTTACCACGTTCCTGGAAAGGAGAGTTTGTTGTTCTGATCGAAGGCAGGAATGCTTTGGAAAAACGAGAACTTAAAAATAAAAGATAAAGATAATAAAAAAAGTGTTTGGGGTTTTAATACTTTTTTACTTACAATTAAAGAGTAGATTTTAAACATTTTTTAAATGGGTTTGTGGGAACCCAGATAAAAAACAAATAGTTTTAAAATCAAATAGGGGTTCGAGAGAGGAGTGTAGTCTATGAAGGCAATGTCGTTGTCTGCCAAAAAACTGATGGCAGAAAAATTCTTACAGAAAGACAGTTTTGGTCGTGTTGTGGAATCTCCCGAAAATCTTTTCAGGAGGATCGCAATCAAGATTGCCAGTGCAGAAGCGCAGTGGAGTTCGTTAGACGATGTGGACTATTATCAATATGAATATTTTAAAATGATGAATCGTTTGGAATTCTTACCTGCTGTTACTGTGTTAAAAAATATTTCCGAAAATAAACCTCAATTGATTCCTGCTTTTGTGCTTTCGGTTCCCGATAGTATCGAAGGGATGACGGAAACTATTAAGTACATACGTGAGATGCAAACGGCTGGTGTTCAGTTGGGTTTTAACTTTTCTAATTTGAGACCACAAGGGGACCCCGTTAATTCAAGT
>JAUHYS010000305.1 GCA_030426445.1 bacterium | reverse complement strand
ACTAGGGTGGCATAGGCCGGAGGGTACTTGAGTGACCACCCTTCTTGGGGTGTGAGTAAATCGTAAGGGTCGCTGTTATCGATGCTGTCTTTAATTTGCAAAAGTGGTTCAGGAATGCCTTCGCGGGTTCCCACTTGACCGAGTTCTGTTAAAAATTCTTCCCAAAGTCCAACAATTAACAACTCTTGAATGCGTGCGATCTGTTCATTTTTATTAGGACCTAACTGACTGAGTGAAAAAGGTTGAGGGAGTTTGAGTCGAGGTAGGTCAGCGGTCCAACTGCCTTGGGGGGCTACTTTAGGATCCGTTTTATTTTGTAAGCGTTTTAGACTGATAAAACCATAGTAAGAGAAAGGTTCTTTTTCGACAGTCTGCTGATAAAGTTGACGGGCTTGGGTGTTTTGACCCTGCTTTTCTAAAATGCGGGCACGCCAATAAGGAATACGGTCGCTATAGGAGCTGGATGGGTAGGAAGATTCTAATAAGTCAAAATATTGCAGGGCCTGGGGGTAATTTTTAAGGGTGTAGTGATTCCAAGATAAAAACCAATAAATTTGCGCCTTGCGTGAATGTTGTGGATACTTTTGAAGAAGAGCCTCAAAAGCTTGATTGGCTTTGACGTAATCCCCTTTGTCCATGAGCAGATAAGCGAGTCGATACTCTAGGTCTTTGTGTTTTGAAACCGGGCTCTGTTGTAACAAGGTTTGATAAGCCTGAATCGCTTTTTCAAACTGATCACTGCGCGAATAAGATTGCGCCAGCATCAGCTGATCGTCTTTGTCAAAAAGTGTGCCTGCAAGTTTGCGGTATTCTTCCCAGGCTTGGGAAGCTCGTGGATATAAACGTGCCTTAAAATAAGCCGTGGCTAGTTTTTTTTGCCACTCTAATGGGATGACTCCCGAGTGGTTTTTAATAGCATAGCTGTAGTCCTGGGCGGCTAATTGGGGACGACTGTTGCGCATCAGTTGATCCGCGCGGGTAAGATGGTCGGCCACGGTGATGCTGTGGGTCTGCCCCACTTTTTGTAGTAGCTGCAAAATGGTCGCGCTGAGGTCGCCTTCGGGATATTGTAAATAAAGTAGGCGTAAACTGGGGAGGGCCTCCTTAATAGCTCCTAAGTGGATGAGGCATTGTGACCTTTCAAATTGATAATGATAAGATTGGATATTTGAGGAAGTGGTTTGTAATAGTTCGTTTAGTCCGTCAATGGCCTCTTTACGCTGTCCGGTTTGGCAGTAAGTTAAAGCGATTTCGCGTTTGAGTTTTTCGCTTAATTGAACATGAGGGGCCTTTTTTTGTAATTGAAAAAAAAGATGAAGCGCTTTTTTAGGCTGACCGGATTCCCGTAGGGCAAGTCCGTGATAAAAACCCACATAGGTTTGAATTGGGGGGTAGTCGCCAATTTTTTCAAAAAGTTCAACCGCTTTTGCATAGTCGCCCGATTTGTAGCGGGCATAAGCTTGCATAAAAAGTAGCCGCTTTTCTACAGTTACCGGGCTGTTTTGGTTTAAGCTTTGATCCAGTTTGGCTAAAGCCTGATGGTATTGTCCGCTAAGTAGCAGTGCAGTCAAGTCATTGGGGTCGGTTTTAATAATTTTTTTAGTTGAGGGTTCTGACTTGGGTGATTTTTTTTTAGCAAGTCCAGGGTTTGAGAACAGGCTGAGACTGATTAAACAGGTACAGAGAAAGGGTATAATTTTTTTAGATGCAAAAGATTGAATGTTAATTTTGAACTCCTATTTTTATCTTAATTCTATGAGTATTGGCTTCGTGTCGACAAGTCAAGGCCCAAGCAGTGCAAAATGATCCACGACAATGGGAAAGCACGACTTATTTTGATACAGTCTTAAAAATTTCCATAACTAAGTTATTGATTTTCATGAAAATCCGTAACACACTTATGGAGTGAAAAGTCTTTCTCGTTTCTTAAATTTAGCTAACTTAATAAGATCCAAGTCTTTTTTATATTTAGACTTAGTGTACTAGGCTGCTCGAGAAATCCATTTAGCCTCGTATTCGGGAAACATAATAATGGCGGGGTGGATATCAAAGGCTTTGGCAAGTTGTTCAGCGCGGCGTTTACCGATATCGACCTTATTGTTTTCTAATAAACTAATATTGGGTACGCTAAGTCCGGACTTTTTTGCGAGTTCAACTTGCGTTCATCCTTTTAATTCGCGCAGCATTTTAATGACCTCTCCAGTGCTTAAGCGAGTAAAGGATTGAGCCTGATTAAATTCTTTTTTTGGATGTAAAGTCATGGGGGTGCCCCCTAATTTTAGCTTCCCGAAGGGTCAATCCAATCGCGGGGAACGCCCGCAGCACCTGCGGCCATATCCATGACTAAGTCTTCTGGTGTGATGCAGCCGGGTTCATCTTCTTCACAGGAGCTTGTTTTTTCATCGACGACATAATATTTTCCGTCACGTTCTGTAACCGTGCCAA
>JAUHYS010000304.1 GCA_030426445.1 bacterium | reverse complement strand
CTACGAATTACAAGGCAACCTATTCAAAAAGGTGAACAAAAAATACCCCAAAACCTTTCAGGAAGATATTTTAAAACAAAGAAGTGCATTAAGCAAAGGCTATGACCCCGCACCAGTTCTCCAAATCGTGATTGATTATTTAATCTTAGGCAATAGCAACCAAGCCTGGCATGAGTTTGAAAATCTGTATCAAGAGGAAGATAAAAACGAAGTCAGACTAGAAATCGCGACTAAAATGGGTGTCCCGATGCCTCATTCAGAAGATACTGATACGAAGAAAGATTCTACCACACCTATAAATTCGGATACGGTCGCGCCTAAAACAGAAAAACCAGGTTATAACTCATCAAACTCAAAGGACCCCTTTCTAGAATAAAATCTAGAAACAAATATAAAAAGGAGTGCATCATGGCTTGGCACGAAATTGCAAACGCAGCAGATATCAACGAAGGTGAAGCAGTGCTCTGCGAATCTGCAGAATACAACATTGCCCTATTTAAAGATCAAGGCCAGTTTTATGCCCTCAAAAATCATTGTCCGCATCGGGGTGGGCCGCTCGTCGATGGCGATATCGAAAACGGCTGTGTCACCTGTCCCTGGCATGGTTGGGAGTTTAAATTACAAGATGGTCAGGCCATGGGAGAGCATGCCGGCACCCAAGCTTACCCCTTAAAGGTTGAAGCAAATAAAGTGTGGGTGGATATTAATTAGAGATATTTTAATGATGTCAAACTCTCTGCAAAAAAGAGCTTTTCTTATTTTACTCCTTTTTTCCCTCGGCCTAGGGCTTTATGTCATTTACCCTTTTTTGATGGTGCTGCTTTTAAGCTGTATTGTCGCCGCTGTTTTCTTTCCCATTCACAATAAGTTCTTTCAGTGGTTTCGCGGAAAGTCGAACCTTGCTGCAGCCTGTTCCGTACTATGCTTTGTTCTATTTTTAATCATTCCCATCGTCACTCTCTTAAGTTTAGTCACCGCACAATTGGCAGGTCTTATCCAGGGCTTCAGTCAATCCTTTTCAGGAAACAACGCTTATGAATTACTGGACAAGTGGGTTGTTTTTTTTGAACCGGCTCTCACTAAAATTGAAAAAGTGCTCGGCTTTAAAATTGAACTTTCGGTGATCAGCTCTAAGGCCATCCAGTGGTTAGCTCAAGTTTTAACCACTTATTCACCTGAAGTTTTTTTTAGAACCACAAGTTTTTTATTTCAATTTTTTATCATGCTCATTGTTTTATTTTATCTTTTTAGAGATGGAAAAAGTTTTTTAGAACGCATCATCCGCCTCTCTCCAATTGAAGATAAATATGAACGCCACCTCATTCAGGAAACTAAAAAAACCATTTATGGTGTCATCTACGGAAATTTTCTCACCGGACTTTTGCAGGCGACTCTAGCAACAATAGGATTTTATATTATCGGGCTAGAGGGCGCCTTAGTCTGGGGCTTTATTACTTTTTTCATGTCTTTTATTCCCATTATAGGAACCTCTGGTGTACTCATTCCGGTTGCGATTGGACAACTAATTCAGGGAAATTATTGGCAAACCCTTTTTATTGCCGTTTACGGTGCCATCGTCATTGGATCCATTGACAATTTATTGCGCCCTATTTTAATTAAAACAAATGTGCATCAAGCTTGGTTATTCTTAAGCCTCTTTGGAGGTCTGGCTGTCTTTGGCGCCATGGGGCTTATTTTGGGACCCATCATTATGGCTATTATCACTGCATTGGTTCATATTTATGAAATGAACTATCTAGAAGAAAAATCTTCAACCTGAGCCTAAAAAAGTTTATTAAAAATTTTGTTGGTACTGATATTCAGGACAGTAACGATAATACGGTTGAACCTTAGGGTGCCGCAAACGATTTTTATAACGACTCTCAAAAAAAATCTGAGATTTCTTATTAATACAACTCGCTAACCCACGGCGTATACAGATTGATTTTTTTATAACGCAAATCATGAGTCTTACTTAGTTCGACTTGAAGCTTTCTGCTGGCCATACTGATAACCGCTTTGAGCGGCTACGGTAAGTATATGCTTTGTTAGATATTGAAATACATAAAGCAAAAGTAAAAAGAAATGCTACAAGAGTAAAATAAAAAGATCTATTCATAAGCCAAGTTATCAAAGGTTAATGAATAAATTTCAAATGAAATATAAATATTTTGATCAAAGCGAGAAACTTGAGTTTCTCTATTTTCCATTTTTTTGAGTCATGGTTGCACATAATAGCCATTCCTAAAAACAGGATTCCTATGCTTTTTCATTTTATAATCATAAAATATATGCTAGTTCGTCTTAGCTTAATTCTAAGGATTAATTTTATATCGAAAGGGTAAAATTACCTAAAAATAAAAAATAAATACCAGGAAACTTTTACTTTGATTAAAATCAGAAAAGCCACCGAAAAAGATTTAGAATGGGCTAACGATATTTATCGCTCAATCAATTT
>JAUHYS010000036.1 GCA_030426445.1 bacterium | reverse complement strand
TCGCCAGGTGGGTGCTGTGATTACAGATAGCTCCTTGGATATTTTGGCGACCGGTTATAATGAAGTGCCTTCTTCTGCAGGAGGGCCTTATCATAATCAGTCTAGTCCTGATGGAAGGGACTTTGCCTATAAAAATTATGACAGCAATCAACGCTACTTAATTGATGTGATTTCAGAAATCTTACCAGAGGCTTCAGCTAACCAGAACAAAGCCGAAGCTTGGTTACAAAAGAACAAAAGATGTAAACTCAATAGTACTTTAGATTTTGGCAGAACAGTGCATGCTGAAATGTCCGTGCTGATGGCCTGTGCGCGTAAAGGTATTTCTACACAGGGTGCTTACATGTTTGTGACAACTTTTCCCTGTCAGAACTGCGCAAAACATATCATTGCTGCCGGTATTAAAAGGGTCTATTTTATCGAGCCCTATCGAAAAAGTCTGGCCATGAAACTTCATGACGATGCGCTTTTTCTCAACGATCAACTGATAGATAAGCAGAGTGCCAAAATTGAATTGCGGCCTTATATTGGGATTGGTCCAAGAAGATTTTTTGATTTGTTTGCACTAAATAGCGGTAATGGTGTGGTGTTTGAGCGCAAAGATGCTAAGACCGGACGAGCCTGCCAGTGGCCCAAAGAGAGTCAAAAAATCCGAAGTGATCAAGTAGGATTAGGTTTTCCACGCATTTCTATCCCCGAATGAGATGAATTTTTACTGCTCGTATATTCAAAATAGATAAAAAAAACTCAAGAGTTAAACTCCTGAGTTTTTACTTAAAAAAATATTCCTACTACGCGGAGTGCTAGTATTTTCTTTCGGGTGGCGCAATGATTTTAATTTTCATGGTAGAGGTAGAGCCATCAGAGGTATAGCAAGTAAAGCCGGACCCTGTAGCGTTGGAGTTACAGTTATGCTCAGACCCATCTTCTCCAGTTGCTGTATAAGATAACACACTGCCATCTGCAGCAACACTGTTTGCTTTGATGCTAATAAGGTCATGTTCTCCATCAGGAGCTGCTTGGGCATGAGAAATCGTACTAGATAGACCAAGGCCTAAAGTTAAAGAAGTGATAGCTAATGCTCTTAAAGTAGTTTTTTTCATTGTTTTTCCTCCCTAGTATTTAGAAATAGTTTGAAACTAAAATCGGGATAAAAAAATCACAAATTACTCAAAAATTTCATGCTGATGAAACAACTATGTTTAAAGGGCAAGTTTCCTTTTAAAGCAACGACATACTATATATTCGTTCCACAGCCTCTTTACTTCTTCCATGCCTTATCTTTTTGAGTTCTTTGTAAGAAACAGTATCGTTAAACCGTATAACACCGTTTGTATTATTTTTTCCCGATAGACTTTATTGTATCCATTTTAGATAAATAATCAATAGCTGAAATCTGCTTTAGGTTTTTAGAAGCTTACTCGATATTTGGGTAACAAGATTTTTAACCCCATTGGCTTTTTTTGCGGGGGAGGTCTTGTTCATTTTTTAGCAGGCAACCTATCAATGGGGTTTGTTCCTCTAAAGTTTTTGCATCCATGCCCATGGCAATTAAGGCGTGGAGCCAGTCAATGAGTTCCGAAGTAGAAGGCGGTTTTTTAAGTGAGGGCAGTGCGCGGATGCGATAAAATTTATCGATGGCTGCATGAAGCAGTTTTTTTTCTAGATCAGGAAAATGCACTCGAACAATTCTTTCCATGAGTTCCATTTCGGGAAATTCGATAAAGTGAAAAACGCAACGGCGTAAAAAAGCGTCGGGGAGTTCTTTTTCGGAGTTGGAAGTAATGATGACCATAGGGCGATGTTGGGTTTGAACCTCTTCGTCGATCTCGGGGATGTAAAAGCGCATTTCGTCCAGTTCGGCCAAAAGGTCATTGGGAAATTCCAAGTCCGCTTTGTCGATTTCGTCGATCAATAAAACCACGGGTTCTTGACTTTTAAAAGCCTCACCAATTTTTCCCATTTTAATATAGCGCCGAATATCCGAGACATCCCCATCGCCAAAGCGGCTGTCATTGAGCCTTTGCACAGTGTCATAAAAATAAAGCCCGTCGATGGCCTTGGTTGTGGATTTGATATTCCATCTTATCAGTGGACGGCCGATGGATTGGGCCAATGACTGAGCTAGCACGGTTTTTCCGGTGCCGGGTTCTCCTTTTAGTAGAAGCGGGCGACCAATCGCTAGGGAGATATTGACGGCTTGTTGTAATTCGGGTGAGGCAACGTAATCGGCACTGCCTTGATAAGAATTTTTTTTCTGAGACATGACTTTTCCTTATTTTATTAGCAATAACTCTCTAACCTAATGCAAGCAGAGGATCAATCCCTTTATCTTGACTCTTATTTAGTAACGATTTTGCTTGGGTGATATCCTTTTTAATTTGCTGGCTCAAATCTTTTACAGAGGCAAAGGTTTTTTCGTCGCGTAGTTTTTTGTAAAAATGCAAACGCAGGGTCTCACCATAAACTTCTTTTGAAAAGTCAATCAAATGCGTTTCGATACTCAGCGTCTGGCCACCAAAAGTGGGATTGATGCCAATATTTGTTACGGCATCCCAGCTTTGTTTTTTATAAAGGGCACGGCAAACATAAACTCCACGTGGAGGGATTAACTCATTTTGTGTTTTTAAATTGGCGGTCGGAATACCTAATTGTTTACCACGGCCTTGACCAGCGATGATTTCTCCATCAATAAAAAAAGGATAGCCAAGCAGTTCATTCGAGTGAACGATGTCGCCTTTTTCGATAAAGTGACGAATCTGCGTGGAGCTAATCAAAGTCTTTTTAAATAACTGCGCGCTGAGCATGTTAAAATCGACCTGGTTTTTTTTACAAAGCTCTTGAAGCGTTTCTACGGTACCACTTCTTTGATAACCAAAGGTAAAATCATATCCGGTTATGATGGTAGCTGCCTTTAAACGTTGTATGGCGATTTTATCAAACCATTCTTTTGCGGTCATGCGGGCCAGGTTTTTATCGAATCTTTCAAAAATAACCCCATCTACCCCTAGTTTTTCAATTAGCTCGCTTTTTTGTTCTAGGGTGTGAATCATGAGAGGAGCTGCCACCTTAGAAAGGACTTTAACGGGATGAGGCTCAAAGGTGTAAACATAAGCCTGTCCCTGTTTTTTTTTGGCCTTTTCAATCGCGAGCTTGATTAAGCGCTGATGGGCTAAATGGACTCCGTCAAAATTTCCTAGAGCTATGACCAGGTGAGGAGGTTTTTTTTTTAGTTTATCTGAGCCATGAAATATTTTTAGGCGCTTGGCTTGACTACTCATGATAAATATAAAAACTTTTACGGCTGGTTAAATTATTTTTATCTCGAGCAATAATGTTAATAAGGTTATTTTCGTTTTCCTTAAGTGGGATGTTTGCAGTGAAGGATTCCTCGTTAGGAAAGCCGTTATTGTTTTTGGGGTCAAAACTTTTCATAAAAGCTTTAAGGTCTCCAACATAGATCAAAATATCCTTAATACCACTGGAATCTTTGAGGTCTCCGGAAATAGAAATGCTTTTAGCGGAGCTGAGTGTTGGGTAAGGAGCTTGATTCAACACGATCTTGGGTCCACTTCTTAAAGAGCCGAATAAATTGTCTGCTTTTTTTCCAAGGTGAAAAGTCAATTTGTCGGTTAAGTTAGTCAGCGCCTCTTCATCGCTAATAGAGATTTCGAGTTGAAGCTCGGGTTTTGAAAATTGTTTATTGACTTCAAAGCTTAACAGGGCCTCACGGGTTTGTTGGGAAGCGATGACTTCAAACTTTTGTCTTCCCTTATCAATAAAAATACCTTTGCCATCTAGATTTTTTAAATTGACGGTGGTTTTATTGCTGGAACTATTACTTTGATTTTTTACCTTGAGCTGCAGGACAATTTTTTCTCCGACATCAATCGCACGATTATTATTGCCTTTGGATCCAAACTCTCCATTGTCAAAGAGCTGAAGTTCGTATGCAAACTCAGGATTTTCTTGAGCCACTGTTTTGAGCGTCGTTTTAAAGTCTTCGGGTTTGAGACCATTGCCTTCTTGAAAGGAAAAAGTTAAAACGTCTTCGCGTTGCAGTGCACTGGCAGGAACCTTAATAGGTACCTCCCAAGTTTTGCTTTCGCCGGGATTGATTTTTCCAAAAATAAATTCCTGATTGCTTAAAAGAAAATTCTTGCTGTCGGTAAAGGCAATCAAACGATAAAATGGCGCATCACCGATATTTTTTATGGTTAGCTTGACAGGAACTTCTTCTCCAGCTTTGAGCACTTTACCTGCAGAAGATTTTAAGTCGAGTGTCGCTGAGGCAATTGGTTTGCCTTGTGAAATTTCAGCAAGTGACCAGTCGACCCCAATTTTTTCCAGCTCTTGAGTCACTTTTTTGTTTTCTTCAACTTCACTGTTATCTACCAGAGGCTCGATTGTTTGTAACATTTTGCGACGATCCGGGTCCGCGTCGAAATTTTTTTCTAAAACCTGTTTAGCAAATTGTAAGGAGTAATCCCCCTCAACGAGAATATCTTGTGAGTAGGCGCGCGCGTTTTCCTCTTCTTCACTGAGTTTGGGTTGAAAATAACCCAAAGAATAAACAGGAGTATTGTGCTGAGTAAAATGACTTTTTAAATGACGGTCGAGGTCTTTTTCGCCATAGGTTTTGGATTCGACGATATCAATCTTGGCTTTTTCGACTGTCATCGGAACGAGTTTCACATCGGGAGTAATACCTACAGACTGAATCGAAGCCTTGCCCGGGGTGAGGTATTGAGCCACAGTGATTTTAAGTGCCGAACCATCTTTTAAAGGATAAACCGACTGGACACTGCCTTTTCCAAAAGTTTGGGTGCCAATGACAATGGCACGGTGATTCTTTTTTAGGGCACCCGAGACAATTTCGGAAGCCGAAGCCGAGCCCTCGTTGACAATGACGACAATCGGGTAGTCTTCGTCGGCATCGTATTTGCTGGCTTCGCTGCGTTCTAGGATTTCATCATTGGCACCGACGGTTAAAACAATTGTGCCTTTTTTAAGAAAGAGATCCGAGATATCGACGGCCTGGTTAAGCAAGCCCCCTGGATTATTTCTGAGATCAAGAATCAGCCCTTTAAAAGCCTTTCCTTGATTGGCACTTTGATTTTTCATTTTTGTGAGATGGCGTTTAAGTTCTCTTAAGGTTTCTTCCTGAAAACTTTTTAAGCGAATAACCCCAATATTGCCTTGAGCCTGTGAAAGTAACTTGGATTGAACGGATTCGATCTTGATATTGTCGCGGGTTAAGGTGACCTCGATGGGACGATTCAGACCCTCTCGGCTGAGAGCAATATCTACTTTGGTGCCTACTTTTCCGCGCAATCTTTCGACGGCTTCGGTGAGATCCATATTAATAGAGGCCTCATCTCCAATTTTAATGATTTTATCTTTAGCCTTCAGGCCTGCTTTGCTAGCCGGGGTACCTGGTAAAGGGGAAATAACCGTGAGTTCTCCATCTTTGAGCCCAATGACAATCCCGATACCACCAAATTCGCCTTCGGTTTGGGTTCGGAATTCTTTAAATATTTTGGGAGTGAGAAGACTGCTGTGAGGGTCCAGAGACTTGAGCATGCCATTAATGGCAGCGTACTGGATTTCACTGAGTTCGGTTTCTCCTTTATAGTGTTGAGCAATAAATTTAAAAACTTCTTGGGTGACCGGAATCAGTTTTCCTAAATTTTGTACTTTAGAGACTTTGATTTTTTTCTCTTTATCGTGAACCACTAAAGTAAAGGAGTGGCCTTTTTCCGGGAAATCGATAAGTATTTCGGGCACGCTGCGTGAAATTCCAAATAAAGCTTCCCGAAGTAATTGGCTGGGTTCGAGTGCCTTGGTATCATAATAGTTTTTGCTTACGTATCGCAGGCTTTGAATAAAACTTTCTGCCTGGATGAATTCTTTGGCTTCGCGCCGGGGTGGGGCAGACGATTCTGCATTGACTCCCCAAAAAGAGAAAGGAGTTTTAGAGTTGCAGGAATTAAAAAGCCCCAAACTATATAAAACAGTGAGTAATAGAATGAGTGAAATAAATTTTATATTAATGTTTTTCAAAGGGTTTGCCTGAGTTTGTATCATAATTTATTTTTATTTAGGTTTTCTTGGAAATTTTTTGAATGATTCATGTTTTAATTTTTCCTTCCTTATTAATTTCATGATTTGAGCTCACTAATCAAGGTAAAATTTTAATCTTTGAATTTTAGTTGAGTGGAGTAAACGATGTGCAGTTATTTCTATAAGTTTTTGTAGTTAAACGTTTTTTAATAGCTAAAAGGTTTTGTTTTATTTTTTTTCTGTTTTTTTTTGCCTTATCCACTTTTAGCTTGAGATTTTTTATTTAGACTTAAAAACAAAAAACCTAATAGGGTCCAAAAAAGCGTGCGAAGCCGTCTGACGAGTTGAATGCCCAATCCCATGCTGGGATCTTGATTCATTAGAAAAAAAACGCCTTGATAAGTGCCATCTAGGACCCCAAGTCGCCCCGGAATAAAGAAGAAAATGAGGTTAATGACAATACCAATCGAATAAAGCAAAAAAGCCTCGAAAAACTTGAGTGGAGAATGTAGAAAAAAAGCGATTAGATAAATTTCGAGCACAGCTAGAAGTCTTCCCGTTAAATGCAGAAAAAAAGCGGTTAAAAAACCGATGCGATCCTCTTTATAAAAGAAAGCAATATAACGGTCAATTTCTGTCACTTTTTCAAGGTTTTTCGCATGAAAGTGACGTTTAATTCTAAGTTTTTTTAAAATGGAGACCATTAAACTAAAAATCCCCTTATGAGAACGCAAATAGAGGTAGCTTGTTCCTAAAATTAATAAGCCTAAGAGAATCAACAAGCCGATGCGGATTTCTGTCGATAGAGAAAAGTGAATAAGTGTGATTAAAATACCTGTCAGAATGCTTAAAGCAGCAGCAAAATTATTTAAAATACGGTCCACCGTGACAGAAGCTGCGGCTTGTTGGGTATTAAGCTTGTCTTTGAGTAGAATGACCCGCATGGGGTCGCCTCCTCCCCAACTGAGTGGAGTCAGGTTGTTAATAGCTTCCCCGGCTATTTTAAAAAGAAAAATTTTATAAATACTTAATTTTTTTGCGGCCTCTTTGGTAAAATCACGGAGTGTAATCTTCCAGGCAAAACTGTAAATAAAATAACCCGTTAAGGTGATCAGTAAAATAAAGAAAAAATTAAAACCTAATATAGGTAGGTAGGAGAGAATTTTGAGAGGGTTTGCTCTGTATATAAAAAAAACAAGCAGTAAAATTCCGATTAAAAAGAATAGATTACGAGCTAGCTTGCTTTTTATAAAGGAAGTGGACTGAGTCATATTAAAAACCGGCTTCTATTATATTTTATATCAAACTTTTGCAAGGTTTTAGAGTATTTTAAAATTTTCTATAGCTTTTACCTGAGGGGAGAGGTCGGTCGAAGGGTAGGTGAGGGAAAAGGGTATTGAATCACCCTCATGAGAAACAAAGGTTGACCCGTGATGGAAAGCTCAGTAATTCAGGCTAAGAATGAACAAGTCAGTTAAAGAAAATGTTTCCAAGCGGGTCCGTTTTTTTAACCGTATTCGCTATGCTCCATGGTTTAGTCAATTGGTGATTATTCGTCGCTGTAATTTGAGCTGCACTTATTGTAACGAGTTTGATCAAAGTTCCTCTCCTGTAGAACTCACCACTCTTAAAGGGCGTTTGCAAAAACTAAAAAGCCTGGGAACCTATGCTATCAACCTGACAGGGGGGGAGCCCACCTTGCACCCAGACCTGCCAGAGTTGATTCGCTATTGCCGAGAGGATTTAAAGTTTTTTCGAACATCCATGATTAGCAATGGTTTTTTGTTAAAGGAAGAACTGATCGAAAAACTGAATAGGGCGGGCCTGCAGGATATGCAGATCTCAATTGATGGGGTTCAACCCAATGAAACCACTGTGAAAGTTTTGAAAAGCTTGGAAAAACGCCTCGAACTTTTAAAAAAACATGCTAAATTTAATGTCGTGGTTTCTGCAGTTGTGGGTTCTTGTCCTCCCGAAGAAAGCTTTACAGTCATCCAGCATGCCAAATCCATGGGTTTTAAACCCAGGGTTTTACTGATTCACGATCAGGAAGGACAGGTTCAATTATCAGAGGAACAACTCAAGGTCTTTTATAAAATCAAAAAACTCATTCCTAAAGGATTTCCAGAGTTTACCGATTATCGCGAAACCATGATTGAGCAAGGTAAGGCCCCGTTTAAGTGTCGAGCCGGTAGTCGTTATTTGTATGTCGATGAAGCAGGGCTGGTCAGTTGGTGTTCTCAAACTCGCAGTGTCTTTAGTAAACCTTTGATGGATTACGGTTTAGTGGATTTGCGTCGTGAGTTTTACTCTTATAAATCTTGCCAAGACCATTGCACTTTGGGTTGTGTTCGAGCAGCGAGCTCTGTTGACGGGTGGAGAAAACAAGATATTAAAAAAAGCATTGCTTAAATAAAGGGTTCGATTTAGTGTAAGCGTCCAAAATTGGCCGGTGTGGCGGAATTGGTAGACGCGCACGACTCAAAATCGTGTGAGCTTGCTCGTGTCGGTTCGAGTCCGACCACCGGTATTTTTCAAAGCATTCTCTCAAGTTAATTACTATGCAAGATCAATCAAATAGTCGACATCCTGATGTATTAAAAAAGCTTTCTCGAGCTTTGGACCAAGAAGGCCCCGAGACCGACGATTTTCTTCATTTGGATTATCAGATCGGTTTTCACCCTAAAAAATCCGGTATGCTTTTATGGGTTTATCAGGGAACACAAAATTTAACGCAGTTTGAACGTTTTGGCATTCATGCCTTGGGCCTGCATCAAAAAGAGGCTCCTAATAGCCATTTACACCCCAGTCACCGGCGCTTTTTACAAAATTTATTACGCTTTGCCTCAGTGAATTCCAGCGAAGGTTATTACCATATTCCGCAAAAGCATGTGGCCTTTTTTATGCCCAAATTGGCTCGTTTTCATCAGGTAAAATTCTTCAATGATAAAAAACTCGTTCAATTTTCGGAACATCTCTTAACCGTTTTAGTCGAGTTAGAAGGAAGAAAATCCAATTTTATTTCACTCAGTGCCAGTTTTCGTGATGAGGAATTAGCAAAAGACTTTTCTTTTACCCAAGCCAAACTGTATGCGGGCCGACGTTCTTGGGTGATGATTGACGATGTGGTCTATGCGCTAAAAAGCTCTCCCTTAACTAGTTTGCTAGAAGACTTTAATGAGTTGGGTCACCTGATTTTACAGGGGGAGCAGGCTGCGGATTTTGTGCAGGATTATCTACCACTGCTTTCACAAAAGCCGGAAGTCGTTTTGCCGGATAATTTTGCCTTGCCAGAAGTCCTGCAGGTTCCTGCGAAAACAGTTTATGAAATTTCTGAAGATGAAGAAAACGAAAAACTCGTATTGGAGATTCAATTTTCCTATGACGAGTATTTACTTCCGGCCCATGCAAACGACAGCGATGTGATGGCTGAGGTGGAAAAAACAGGCAAGACTTTGTTGATTCGTCGTGATTTGGATCTTGAAAAAAAAGTTCTCAAAGAATTTCATGAGCAAGGGTTTAAGCGCGTGGGACCGACTCGTTTTGAAACTGGGGGATCCGATGCTTTTGATTTTGTTTCCGAATTTTTGCCGGAAATGCAAAAAAACGAAACCTTTAGCGGGGAAGAACATCTTAAAAATTTTCGTTTGATTGGAGAACTTGGTGCTCAACAACTTAAAGCGCGTGCCACAAACTCTTCCATTGATTGGTTGGAGATGCAATTAGGCTTCGAAATAGACGGAATTGAGGTTCCCTACGAAGTGGTTCAAAGTTTAGCCGCGCAAGGCCAGCGCTATTTAAAGCTTCCGGACAAAGGTATCGTTAAACTTAACTTAGAAGAAATTCAAGAGTTCGAAGATAAATTGGGGGATGTCGAAGGCCTGTTAGACGACAACGGGGGGCTCAAACTTTCGCGTTATCATGCCGCTTATCTCAATGATTTAGTTAGCATGGATTGGGGACAAGAACGCGAAATTCAATCCATGCTCGAGGCCTTACGCCATACTCAAGAAATTCCCCTAAGTGATCTGCCTCCTAATCTCAATGCGCAATTGCGTGAATACCAACACCATGGTTTTAGTTGGATGTCGTTTTTGCATGAGTATAAATTCCATGGTATTTTAGCCGATGATATGGGTTTGGGAAAAACCATTCAGACTTTAACCTATCTCCAAGACCGCAAAAATCGCTTTGGGCATATGCCTAACTTGGTCATGGCTCCGACTTCCGTCGTTTTTAACTGGATGAACGAAGCGCAAAAATTTGTTCCCGAAATGAAAGTGCTGGTGCTCAATGGCCCTGGCCGCAAGGAATTTTTTAATAAGTTAAACGAGTACGATTTGGTGATTACCAGCTATGCCTTGTTTCGACGCGATGTTGAGGTGTTAACCGCCCTAGATTGGGGTGCGGTGATTTTAGACGAAGCCCAAAATATTAAAAATTATCGTAGCAAAACCGCTTTGCTGGTTAAGGAGCTCAAAGCTAAGCAGCGTTGGGCGCTTTCGGGAACTCCCTTAGAAAATCGCCTTTCCGAATTATGGTCCATCTTTGATTTTTTAATGCCCGGGTTTTTGGGAAGCTACCCACATTTTCAACGCAAGTACCAGCAACCTATCGAAATGCAGCAAAGCAAGGAACACCTCGAACGTCTCAGAAAACGCATTTACCCTTTTGTGATGCGACGATTAAAAGACGAAGTGGCTAGCGAATTGCCTCCCAAGACCGAGATTACCAACTATTGTGAGATGACACCGGCTCAAGAAAAACTCTATCAAGAGGTGATGGCTGCTTGCCGTCGGCAGGTTTTTTCCGAAGTTGAAAAACGGGGCGTCGAACGCAGCCAGGTTTCGATTTTAACGGCCTTGCTACGTTTGCGTCAGGTGTGTTGCCACCCCGAGTTATTAGGCCCGTCTTTTCAAAAGCGGGACCACAGTTCGGGCAAAATGGAGGCCTTTAAAGAACTGGTAACCGAAGTCATTGACGAAGGTCATCGCATCTTAGTGTTTAGCCAGTTTGTAGAAATGCTGACCCTCTTGCGTAATTGGTTGGAAAAAGAAAAAATTCCCTACGAATATTTAGACGGACGGACACGGCGCCGCGAAGAAAAAGTCAAACGCTTTAACGAAAACGACGACATCCCGATTTTTTTAGTGAGTCTACGTGCCGGTGGAACCGGCCTCAACCTTACTGGCGCATCTTATGTCATTCACTATGACCCGTGGTGGAATCCAGCAGTGCAGGACCAAGCCACGGACCGAGTTCATCGCATAGGACAAAAAAAGCATGTTTTTGCGTATCGTCTGATTACCAAAGGCACGGTGGAAGAAAAAATCCTTCATCTGCAAGAACGTAAAAAAAGTCTTGCTAAGGAACTCCTCAGTGTGGATTCCTCCTTGGGTAAAAGTCTCTCCCAAGCGGATGTCGAATACTTATTTTCTTAAATAGCCCGGACTTTGATATGTTCTTCTTGCCGAAGGCGGGCTTCATTGGCTTCACTGATGGCGATTTTTAAGTGAATGCCGTCTTCACGATCCTTGCGTGATTTGATTTCTCCCACCTTATAAAGCCAGGTCAGCAGTTTAGAAAACTGATAGGGGATTTTAAGTTTGAATGTTTTTAAAGAAGCAGAAAGGCTTTCTTCTATCTTATTGAGTAAATGATCTAGCCCAATCCCTTGACGCGCCGAAATACGAATGCCGGGGCCATGTAATTCTGAAGGCCCTAATAAATCGATTTTATTATAGACTTCTAAAATAGGTTTTTTATGGAGTTTGAGCTCTTCTAAAACCTGATTCACCGTTGCAATCTGTTGGTCACGCATGGGGTGGCTATAGTCAATCACATGGAGTAAAAGATCTGCGGTACGGACTTCTTCAAAGGTGGCTTTAAAGGCCTCGATGAGTTGATGGGGCAGTTTGTGGATAAAACCGACTGTATCCGAAAGCAAAGTGATGCGCCCCGAAGGGAGTTTCATGCGTCGAACTGTGGGATCGAGGGTTGCGAAAAGTTGGTCCTCAGCCAAGACACCGGCATGGGTCAGTGCATTCATTAAGGTTGATTTTCCGGCATTGGTGTAGCCAACTAAGGCCACCATTGGCACAGGGATGCCTTGGCGTTTTTTGCGGTGAACTTGGCGAGATTTTTCGACCTCGCGCAGGGCTCTGCGTATCCGGGAAATTTTTTCACGAGCGCGGCGGCGGTCGACTTCTAGCTGAGTTTCTCCGGGGCCGCGGGTGCCAATCCCTCCACCGAGTTTTCCAAAATGGCCCCATTGGCCTACCAAGCGAGGCATGAGATAAATATATTGAGCGAGCTCGACCTGAAGTTTTCCCTCTTTGCTTTGGGC
>JAUHYS010000303.1 GCA_030426445.1 bacterium | reverse complement strand
ATCGATTCATCTAGCATGCCTGCAGGCAAACCCCATTCCTCTGTAAAATACTTTGATTGAGAGCGGTACCAATCTCCCCAATTTGTCTCATTGCGGACGACTTCAACTTTTTTCTCTTTTGCTTTCTGCTTTTTTTGAGAAGTTTTAAACGAAGCCTCTTTGGCCTCCAGGTGGGTTTTGAGATAAGTATTGCCCTCAGCATCCTCACGACTTGCGGGCTGGCTATTATCGATGAGTTCTCGGGCGGATTCAACTTCCTCCAAGATCATTTCGAGCCGAGGGTCTGTTTCTAAATCGAGATGGAGTTTCTTGGCGACATTCATCAAGCCATCAACGATTTTAAAAGCGTACTCTGCATAACTTTTGCGGCCCGATTGTTTTAAGCCCGCTAAATCCGTCTCAAATAAAGCCAGGGCTTCCCAATAAATAGATTCGGCTTCGTTTAGAGATTCGTCATTGTTTTGATCGAGTAATGTTTGGGCTTCTTTTAAAAGAGAATCTAACTCTTTCATGGCCTCTTACTCGGCAGGGGTAACCCCAAAGCTAGCTTCTGTCCATAAGCGAGTCGCAGCCCAACCCGATGAGATGGGATATTTTTCATCCCATGATGAAGCCGGACCCTCATCACAACTTGAGAACGTTGGGTCGTGACTGGTATTGATAGCAGAGCTTGAAGCTTCTGTTAGATTCGCAGAACCCTGAACTAGAGCAGAGTTGTGAGGGTGATCGTAACTTTCAGGTAACTTTTGATCAATTTTAGCCATAATAAAGCCCTACCTATCTTAACTCTAGAGAGAACTGATTACTTTTATGTATGATTTATATGTGGTTTTGATGTTTTTGAACTATTATCGGCAAGCAAGCAATAAAGTTGTCATTTTTTTTAAGAAAAATTTTCTATTATATTTAAAGAGATAGAAAAGATTTTTTCCCTTCGGGAGCGAAGGGGGCCAAGGGGATTTGATCGGACTTAAGTCTGTAAATAAGTATAACCGTCCATGATCTCTTCATAAAAATCAATCAATTTGACACCTTCTTTGGGTTTCATTCGACCCTGACGGACTTCTTTATCAATGGATTGTTTGACGGTTTTAATCAATTCTGCTGGAGAATATTGAAACTGCTGCAGAACATGACGCGAGGTATCCCCACGAATAATTTCCTCGATGTAGTAATCTTCGGGGTCTTCATCATCACAAAACACATGCACTTCGTGGACCCGCCCAAAAAGATTATGCATGTCCCCCATCACTTCTTGATAGGCTCCTAATAAAAACATACCAATATAATAAGGTTGATGGCTTTTAAGGTCATGAAGCAATAAAGTGGGTTTAGAATCCAATCGGTCGATAAATTGATCGATCTTGCCATCGCTATCGCAAGTAATATCAACAATGCTCGCTTCGCGCATCGGCTGTTCTTTTAAACGATGCACAGGAACAATGGGAAAAAGTTGCTCAAAGGCCCAGTGATCCGGAGCGCTTTGAAATACACTAAAATTAGCCAAGTATTGATCCGCAAGTTTGGCTTTTAAGTCAGCCGTATCTTCAGGTGGGTGAGGCAAACTTTCTTGCAATTGAATAATCTCACGGCATATCTTCCAATATAAGGTTTCGACACTGGCTCTTTCTTGCAGTTCTAAAAAACCTAATTTAAAAAGTGAAAGGGCCTCGTCTTTTTTAGCTTGAGCATCATGAAAGACTTCTAGTAAATTCTTTTTTTTGAGCTCGGCAAGAATCTCTCTCATGTCTGTCACAATTGCTGCTTCTTCTTTTAGCCCACTCTCTAATTTAGCTTTTCCTTTTTGTTCTTTTCCTACCTCAATGCTGCCAAAGATTGGAATGATGACACAAGAATGGGGTGCCACAATGGCCCGGCCTGATTCACTCACAATATTGGGTTCAGCAACCTTTTCTTCCTCACAAATTTGTTGCAGATTATAGACGACATCTCCGATGTATTCTTCCATGCTATAGTTACGCGACGAATCACTCGCGGTCCGTGAACCATCGTAATCAATCCCCAGGCCTCCACCCACGTCAAAATACTCGATATTGAAACCCAACTTACAAAGTTTCGCAAAAATACGGGCTCCCTCCCGCACGGATTCTTTAATGAGACGGATATCACTGATCTGGCTACCAATATGAAAATGAAAGAGCTTCAACCAGTCCTGTTTTTCCTCTTTTTGTAAAATCTCCACCACCTGCATGATTTCTGGAATGGTTAAACCAAACTTGGCAAAGTCTCCCCCGCTTTCTTCCCAGCGCCCTGCCCCTTTGGTAGTCAGCTTGGCACGCACTCCAATCATGGGCTCTACTTTTACTTGAGCGGCTAGCTCTAAAAGTGCAGGGAGTTCAGAAAGCTTTTCAATGACCACGATAATCTTGCGCCCCAGCTGCCTTCCCATTAAAGCCAGACGGAGGTAGTCTCTATCTTTATAGCCATTGCAAACGGTAATAGCCTTCGGGTCTTTATTGAGTG
>JAUHYS010000035.1 GCA_030426445.1 bacterium | reverse complement strand
CGCACCTTTACGATGTTGAATGTTTTTCCACTTACTATGACCGGCCATAATTCCTCTCAAATAGATATAAATTAACTTTGGAAGGTTATACTTCCCTTCACAATGCTACAAGCTACAGTGAGTTTAATAGAGGGAGTTATTTTAAAAGTTTTTGCTGAATAACATCTTCGACTCGAGACATTAATTCTATTAAGTTAAAAGGCTTTGGAAAATAATCTTGTACACCGCGCTCTAAAGCCTCTTCTTTAGAAATATCTGCTTGACCGGTAATAAAAAAGATTAAGGGACGAGAGCTTTCCGGCATTTCATTAATGCGCTCTAGCAATTCAACCCCATTACCTTCAGGCATACGAACATCCGAGATAACCACATTGATTTGATTTTCTTGAACTACTTTTCGCCCCAAAAACCATACAGGTGGATATAAACGCATACTTTCTTTTAAGACAGCATCCAAATAAGTGAGTTGGGCTAGCTTGGCCAGACCAGGAGTTTTACCTGCTAAAACTACATTGAGTTCCTGGTGAATTTTTTCTTGTACATCCGGGTGTCTGGCAATCAAGTACCAAGCCCATGCCAGTGCATTGGCCGTGGTTTCGTGGCCTGCAAAGATAAAAGTGATTAGCTCGTCGCGAATTTGTTTGTTACTCATTTCCTCACGTGTTTTTTCATCTTCGATTCCCAATAGTAAACCCAATAAATCGAAAGGCTGCTGAGAAAGTTTTCGACGCGATGTAATCATTTGGTAGATGATTTTATCAAAACTTTGTAGAGCTTTTAAAAACCGTCTATTGCGAAGAGTGGGTACCTTTGTAGGTAATAAAAAAATTCTTTTGCTTTGCCAGTTTACGTGAGAAACGATTTCGTCGATATATTGACGAATCATCGAAGCCTGCTCAGAAAAATCTACATGAAGTAGGGTCTTTCCTAAAATTTGCAAAGTAAGTCGCATCATTTCTATCCATACATTAATGCTTTGATCTGATTTTTTTTGCCATTGTCTGGCCATCATCTGTGCGGGTTCCTGCATGGACTCTGCAAGTTTTGCAATGTGCTCACGATGAAAAGTGGGCTGAATGAGTTTTCTTTGTTTTTTCCAAAAGTCCCCTTCGCTAGTAAGTAAACCCTGGCCTAAAAAAGGAGAGAGCCTGACCCATAAAGCATTTTGTTTACTGTAATAGTAATAGTGATCAATAAAGATGTGCTTAATATGGTCGGGGTGAAAAAGCAGGTAGATCGTTTCGACTCCAAAACGAAACGCAACGATGTCTCCATATTTTTGACTGGATTTTTGTAAAGCGGTAATGGGATTTCTTCTAAATTCCCAAACCATTTTAATGAGTTCGATGCCACTGGGGCCCGGAACCTCTTTGAGATGTGGTTTCATCATAAAACCTCCTTCTCAAAGTTCTTATTTAAAAAAAGAAATTGGCACTTGGTAAAAGTTGCTAATTTTTGGAGAAATACCGAACGCCGGGTAGGCCTTTGAAATCTTTATCTTGGGTCCAGAGTTCCGCGTCATACTTTTGTGCTGTACATAAAATGATACTGTCAGCCAAAGGAAGCTGGTGAATCAATCCAAGTTCAGCCGCTTCAAAAGCAAGTGAAGTATCTAAGTCCACGACTTGCCCTTGTCGCATCACGGAGCTGATTTCAAGAGCGATCGACTCTCCTTTTTGACGAAGCAGGGATTTATAAACTTCGTAAATGCTGATAGTAGGGACCACCAACTGCTTGGGTTTTGAGAAGGCACGAGCAAAATGTTTTGCATTAGGGCCATCTGAAAAATATTCTAGCCACCCCGAAGAATCGACGACTTTCATAAGCGGTCTTTCTCGCGGTCAATCTTGGTATCAATACCTTTGAGACAGCCTCGCATTTTTGAAAGGTCACGAATCGGAATCAATTCGATCCTTCCTTTATAGGGAAGGGCTTGGAGATATTTGCCAGGTCGAATATTAAGAGCTTCTCGGATTTCTTTAGGGATTGAAATTTGATATTTTGAAGAGACTTTAACAATAGACATTTTGCTTTCCTCTTTTTTTATTTAATTTTACAATATAATTATCGATAATAATCGTCAATAGGAAAGTAAGTCATTTATTGCTTAAGTATGCTTATTAGAAATATTTTTGTGTTTTGTTTCACGAAATTTTCGAGGAGACAAACCATACTCTCTTTTAAAAAGGCGGCTGCAATCGCTTAGGTCGCTAAAACCCACTTGATAGCAGGCACCGGTAATAGAAATATTTTCGGATAAAAGCAGTTCGCGAAATTCTTCGAGCCGACGGCGTTGAATGTAACGGTAAGGCGTTTCACCTAAAAGCTGTTTAAACAGTCTCAAAAAATGATGTTTAGAAAGTGCCGCTGCTTTAGCAATATTTTCTAAGCGCAGGGGAGAGCTAAGCTGATCTTCGATATATTCGCGGGCATGATGAACGCGTTGATAAAGTTCGATCCGTGTTGATTTTTTTATCGCAGGGATATGTTGGATTTCTTCTGCAATATTGCGATGGACAAAAAGCAAGCTCTCCAAAAGTTGATGCAGGCCTTCTTCTAAAAAATGTATATTTGTTTCTTGTTGTTGGATAGCCTCTCGAATTTTCCACAACAAGGGGGAGACCATCTGGTCATGATGATGGGTTTTTTCAAAAAACCAGATTTTTGTTTGAGAAGAGGGGTCAGGGTTATCTAGTAAGCGATCTGCGGGTGATACTAAGCTGCTAAAAACATCTGCAGCAAAATGGCCGTTAAAACAAATGCGCAGGGCCTCACTTTTTTCGATGGCTTCTGTTACATAATTTCCGTGATTCATGATGCGGTAATTTTTGTGATTAAGGATCAATCTTTTATTTGATTTTTCCAGAGCCATGCGTCCTTTGACTGCGCAGCCCACGGTCAGTGGAGATAAAATCGTTGGGTAGTAAGATTGTTGCTTGAGCTGAGTGTTAATAATTAAACTAGGAACTTGAGCTAAACTCGCCGCAGAAAAACGGTTAAAGAGCTTTTTGGTTTCTTCAGGATGAGGGGGACCTTGAATTACAATAGGTTCAGGTAAAGCGTGTACAACGGCATGGTGAATTTTTTTGACCCAAGGGCAATGGAAAGATGTATTTTTTTCTTTCATCACAAGCTGTTGGTATGATGTTTTTGTCAGAATTGTAAGTGCTTTTTGTCGAATTGGGCTAAACTGTTTTTATTTCCTAGAAAAAACCCCAATGCCTACGGGGACTTTAATAAAACTAGGGATTTCAAAATTAAAATCACCGCTATTAATATAGAGCTGAGTAGAACTGCCTCCGTCGAGATTAAGAGCATGCTTGAGTCCCAAGCCGCCGGATTTTTTAGACAGAGATAAATAGCGCGCAAAGTCACGAATATCCATTTGGCCTTGAGTCGCCACGATCACAATTTTTCCAGTGTCATCAATGCCAATGGCAGATTTGGCCGAGACATGACTTTTTAATTTGGGGACCTGGCCCGCAATGACCAATCGTGGACCTGCTTGAACCGCAAAATCCTGTTTTTTGAGTTGTTGTGGATTGGGCTTCAGTTGAATCAAGGCTTTTTTTCCAGCGACTAAAAAGCTTGCCCACCAGGAGCTCGGGTGCAGTGGGTTTTTGATTTTTTTTTGGTCGATAATTAGCCCCATGGCTTTGCGATTTTCATCAAAAAAATTAGCATTAATCACTGCGAGGGCCTGCGTTTTTTGGGCCATTTCTTGACTGCTTAAAGACAGGCTACCGTAGTCCTTAGCCAGAATAGCGCGCAGTTGGTAATCCTCTAAGGAAAAACGCAAATAATGCAGTTGGGCTTTTTCTTCTTTTAATTTGAGTACGCCGTATTCTAAGTTTTTGCCTAATTTTTGTGAGCTTAAGCCTGTTTTAGATTGGGAAAAAAAAAGCCCCACTAAGACAAGAGGCATCAAGAATAAAAGTTTTTTTTTCATAAGTTTTTTTCCCTACCCCTCTTATTGGTCAGTTTTAGAATTGAAGTTACCGATCCACCAAAACGTGAAAAGCCCCACTCCAAAGTGTGTACTGAGTGGTTGAGCCTAAAATAAAGTCAAGCAGGCCACGGTGGCCACGCGCCCCCATGATGACCAGGTCATGATGATGGGTTTTGGCATATTGGGCGACTTTTTCATGCGGATGACCTGCTTCATATTCATACTTGATTAATACGGGGTGATGGTCCAAACTGGTTTGTGCATTTTTAAGAATTTCTTGAGCATGCGCAGCATCGCTTCCCACGTGAAGCACCGTTAAAGGCCACTTCATTTCTTCACAAAGCCCTACGGCGGTTTTAAGCGCTTTTTTTGCAGGGTGGGAATCATCATAAGCGATCATAGGGTTTTTGATGGGGCTAAATTCGTGTGTCATGACCAAAACAGGTGCTTGAGTGTGTCTGACGACCCGGTCTGCTGTGGAGCCCAAGAGCTCCTGGTCAAATTGATAATTGAGACCACGGCGGCCAATGATGCTCAGATCATGTAACTCGGCTTGATCACAAATCGTTTTATAGACTGTCCCGCGTTGGGTAATACTTTGAAAAGGAATGTTTTTGGCCTGACAGCTGTTTTCAAAACCACTGAGAATGTTTTTGGCCTTTTCTTCTAAAACCTTACGGGTTTCCTGTAAAAAATTGAGCTGGGGGATAAAAGCCAAAGCCCCTGAAATATCATACATAAGAGGGCCTTCTAACATGGTCTCGTCCTGCACGCTGAGGCCATGTAATTTTGCTTTTAATTGAGTTGCCATACTGATGCCCATTTCAATAATTTGGGTATCCATGGGACTACCATCTAAGCTGACCAAAATATTTTTATACATAGTTTTTATTCCTTTTTGAAAGTCACTTAACGATTACTCTATCTAATAGCATAGACTAACTTGGGTTTTTCTCAAAGTAAGTAATGATGAGAGTATTGAAAAACAAAAAGTCCACTTGAAAAATGATTTCCAATTAAGTTAGCCTATAGTTATGAAGTGGTTAAGGAAAAGAAGAGCCAAAAAAGCAAGTTTGTTAAAAAAACAGGTGCAAAACTCTCAAGAAAAAAAAACGCCCAAAGTTTCCTCAAATATAGAAGATAAAAATTATCAGCTTTTTATTAATGGTCAAGAGCTTGAAAACCGTGGCCTGGATTTGGCCAGCAACCCCTATAATGGTACGGTCTTAGGCGATGTGGTTTTAGTTGCTAAATCTCTTTTAGAAGATGAAGCTCACGAGGACGACCATACCGTTGCTTTATTTCATCGTACTTTAATAAACTCTTCTTTATCCCTGAGTTGATCGGCTCCTTGACTGACGACGCGATCATCAAGATTGACTCCCTCTGTGATTTCAATCCATTCGCGGTAGGCGGATCCTAGTTTGACGGGGCGACGCATGGCGATCTGTCCGTTGATCGTATAAACATGGGCTTTGTTTTCGTGATAGATAATAGCACTTTGAGGGACTAGACGCGCTAAGTGTTTAGAATCCGAAAGAATAATTTGAGCTTCGCCTTCCATTTCGGCTTTAATTTTTTGGTCATAATTATTGACGCTAATTTTTAAGGGCAGTGACTGCGTGTCGGGGTTGACTCGCGGGCTAATAAAACTGATGTAGCCTTCGTATATTTTTTTTTGAATCAAGGGGACGGTAATTTTAACCGTTGTTTGGCTTTTGATAAGAGCGGCCTTTTCTTGGGGAATTTCTAATGTGAGTTCTATCGGATCCAACTTAATGATTTTATATAAGACTTGGCCTTCTTCTATATTTTGTCCCTGGGCAACCTCGACCTTAGAGATAAAACCGTTAAAAGGCGCATTGAGTGTACTGTTTTCGATTTGTTTTTCTGTGAGGTTAATCTCGCTTTGAATACGGTCAATCTTGGCCTGCTGCAAACCTTGCCGACTTTCTTGGATTTCTTCCTTTTCAGCCTCACTGCGTTCGTTATCGGTGTTTTCTTGATCGCGTCTTTGGATAATTTCTCGCAGACGGTCTCTTAGATCACTTCCACCTTGCATATTAAAGCTTTCTTCGTTTTCATCGTAAGCTTCTTCTTCCTCGGGGTAAGCATCCTCATCTGCATAATTGTCCCTTTCAGATTCTTCTGGATATTCTACTTCACGATTATTGAGGTATTCGTCTTCATAAAAGTTACCACTACGACTTAGATACTCCAGTTCGGCTTCAGCTTCTCGCAGTTCGGCACGCTGTCTTTCCAGAACATAGGGGAGCCTTTCGTTTTGGATACGGAGAATGTTTTCTCCTCCAACAACATTTTGTCCCATTTGGACATTGAGTTCTTGAATTTTTCCTGTTAGAGGGCTTTTGACCTCTGTTTCGAGGGAGGGTTGAAAACGACCTTTGACTAATAAAATGTCGGGTATTTCTTCTTCGAAAACACTTGCCGTTTCTACAGTATAAATTTTGTCATTGGGTCCAGGGATGGTCTTTTGACTGGAGCTGTTCTCACAGGAGTTGGTTCCTAATGCTAAAACTAAAAAAAGCACGACTGTGCTAAGTCCTTGAAAATTTTGATACATAGACATTATTTAAAAGTCTAACGCTAAAAAAAGCAATCAAAAACTTCTTGGTCTTTGTTTGGACTCAATGGAGTAAAATAGGGTAAAAGAAAAATCTATGATCCGTTCTAGTAAAACCTGCGCTATTGTAGGCAATCGCGTGGGCAGACCCCCCTCGCTTGGTTGAAGTGGAGTTTCCTGGCTTGGCAAAAAAAGTAGAGAAATTTAATTAATAAAAAGTTTTGAGATGAAGAGGGGGACAGGGGGCGTTTGAAAACGCTATGCCTCTCTAAAATATAATCGAAATTCGACGATTACCCCCCTATACTTTGGGTGTTGTGACACAGTTGATGACTGAGGCCAGGCGTCAAGGGGAAGACATTATCAATTTGGGGATGGGAAATCCTGACTTGGCTACCCCCGAACCCATTGTCAATAAGCTGGTCGAGGCTGCACAAAAGCCTAAAAATCATCGCTATTCGGTTTCACGTGGTATTCCAAAGCTGCGCCAGGCACTTTGTGAATGGTATCAAAGGCACTATCAGGTAGAACTCGATTTTGATGAAGAAGCCATCGCGACTATGGGTGCCAAAGAAGGATTCTCTCATTTGGTGCTGGCTGCAACCCAACCAGGGGATGTAGTCTTGGTACAAAACCCAACTTACCCTATTCACCTTTATGCACCGATTATTGCGGGTGCCGATGTACGCGGGATTCGAACTGCCGACGAAAACGATTTTTTCGAAAACTTAGAGCGAGCCACCAAGAGTATCTGGCCGCGGCCCAAATTACTTATTTTGAGTTTTCCCAGTAATCCTAGCGGCCAAATGGTGGATTTAAGTTTTTTTGAGCGTGTAGTTGCTTTTGCCCGAAAATACCAAATGGGTGTGATCCATGACTTTGCGTATGCAGACTTATATTTTGAGGGAGAACGCCCTCCCAGCATTTTACAGGTGCCAGGAGCTAAGGATGTTGCAGTGGAGTTTTACAGTCTTTCCAAAAGTTACAATATGCCGGGCTGGAGAGTCGGTTTTTGCGCAGGGAATCGCGAGATGATCGCATCTTTAAAAAAAATCAAAAGCTATCTCGACTATGGGATGTTTCAGCCAATTCAAATAGCCGCCACGGTGGCTCTCAATGGACCGCAAAAAATTGTCAGTGAGATCGTTCAAACCTATCGTGAAAGACGGGACGTGCTTTGTGACGGGCTATCTAGGGTCGGTTGGGAAATTCCCAAACCACGGGGCACAATGTTTGTTTGGGCCAAGATCCCCGAGGCTTATACTTCTATGGATAGCCTAGAGTTTAGCAAGTTTTTATTAAAAGAGGCCAAAGTTGCGGTTTCTCCAGGTGTGGGTTTTGGGGACGCGGGTGAGGGTTATGTGCGTTTTGCTTTAGTCGAAAACGAAAAAAGAATTCGCCAGGCGATACGCGGTATCAAAGGAGCTTTACAAAACTTATGAAGAAAAAAAGTATCAAAATTGCCATGGTTGGTTTAGGGACCGTGGGTTCAGGGGTTTGGAAAATCCTTTCTCAGCAGCGACAACTCTTAGAACAGCGTATCGGAGCACCGATCGAAATCAAATGGGTTGCCGTACGGTCTCTTCGTAAAAAAAGAAACTTTGCCCTACCTAAATCCTGTCTAATTACTCAGACCGACCTTATTTTTAATGATCCCGAAGTCCAAATTGTTGCGGAGCTCATGGGTGGGGTTTCGGAGGCAAAAAAAATCGTTTTAAAGGCATTAAAAAAAGGCAAACACGTGGTGACGGCTAATAAGGCTCTTATTGCAGAATGCGGTTCGGAGCTTTTTCATGCGGCTCGGCAAGCCAAACGCGATTTGTGTTTTGAAGCCTCGGTGGGTGGGGGGATTCCGGTATTGCGCGCTCTGCGCGAGGGCCTGGCTGGCAATCACCTACATTCAATTTACGGCATCATCAATGGCACTTGTAATTTTATTTTAACTGAAATGCTGCATAAACAGATGGATTTTCATCAAGCTTTAAAAAAAGCCCAGGAATTAGGCTTTGCCGAGGCTGACCCTAGTTTTGATATCCAAGGTGTGGATGCGGCACAAAAGTTAGCAATCTTAATTGCCATGGCTTACGGAGTGGAGATTCCTGCCAATAAAATCCATACGGAGGGTATCGAGCCTATCTCTCTTTTGGATATGCAAAATGCACAACGTTTTGGCTATCAGATCAAACTTTTGGCCATTGCCAAAAGTGTGCGAGGGCAAGTCCAGGCGCGTGTACAGCCGACGATGATTGCGCAAGACTCAATGTTGGCAGCGGTCCAAGGCGAAAATAATGCGGTATTATTTGATGGGGATTTTGTGGGCCAGACCTTACTTTACGGAAAGGGTGCGGGCAGCGAACCTACGGCTTCTGCCGTGGTCGGAGACATTGTGGAGATCGCACGTAATATTCAGGTCGGAGTCAGCGAGGCGGTGGCCCCTTTGGGTGTCAGTGTTGAGTCACTCAAAGCAGCCAAGATTCAGCCCATCGATTTGCTCAAGAGTGAATACTATCTGCGCTTTCAGGTCATTGACCGTCCCGGAGTCTTGGCAAAGATTACTCAGATTTTAAGCCAATATAAAATTAGTATTTCTTCTGTCTACCAGCATGGTCACCAATCTGGCGAAGAGGTTTCCGTTGTTGTTTTAACTCATGAAGTTCTGGAAAAAAATCTGCAACAGGCCATTAACAAGATTAACCGACTGTCTTTTGTGAGAGCGGCGACGACTATCATTAGGGTGGAAGCATAGAATCTCAAGAGTTTATTATTGATTGACTTTGATCATAAATACATGTACAGCTTAAAATAAGCCGTAATGAAAAAGAAAGATCTAGAGAAAAAACTGAAGGGCTATGGTTGGTGGTTTAAAAGGAGTGGGGGTAAACATGATATTTGGACCAATGGAGAGATCGAAGAACCTGTTCCCAGGCATAGAGAGGTCAACGAAATGACAGCTAAAAAAATTTTAAAAAAGGCGAGTCTATCCCCCTGTTAAGCAAAAATAAAAGGAGCGAACATGTTATTAGAGGGTAGAGTTTGGAAAGAAAAAAAATTTTATCTTATCGAAGTCGAAGCATTGGATTTATTAACTCAAGGTCGCACAAAAAAGGAAGCTTATGAAATGATTAAAGATGCGACGGAGTCTTTAGTCAATAAAAAGGGTTTTCTTATTGAGATCCACCGTCATAAAAAAAATGAGTTTTATCTTGAGGCGAATCATCCAGGTTTATTGATGGCCTTACTCTTAAAAAGACAAAGAGAAAAGCATCGTTTAACTCTAAGAGACCTACAAAAACGCTTAAACTTTAAATCACCCAATGCTTATGCTCAATATGAGCTGGGCAAACATTTTCCTACTTTGGGAAAATTTCAGCAATTCATTGGAGCGATGGACCCAAACTTGATGCCAGTGATTAGCTTAAAGCAAGCTGAAGTATCTCATAATTCATAAAGGACTCAATAGTTGAGATGAAATTCTCTTGATAAGCTTACAGACTCGTCGTATCCTAAAGGTCTCAACTTAACTTGAAACCTTAGTGTATTTTAAAGAGGCCATATGCTCTATCCGGGAATTATCAAAAAGTATCTCGATTTTTTACCTGTTGCCGAAACTTCTATTGTCACCTTGCATGAGGGCAATACGCCGCTTTTTGAATCCCAGCGTTTAGTCAAAGAACTCAAACTTCCGATTAAGCTATTTTATAAGTTAGAAGGCCTTAATCCCACAGGGTCGTTTAAAGATCGCGGGATGACTTATGCCGTCAGTAAAGCTCACGAGGCCGGTTTTAAAGCTGTCATTTGTGCCTCCACCGGAAATACCTCAGCTGCTGCCGCTGCCTATGCAGCTCGGGCGGGGATGCAAGCCTTGGTAGTGATTCCCAAGGGTAAAGTGGCTTTAGGCAAGCTTGCCCAGGCCCAGATCCATGGTGCCAAAGTTTTTCAGGTTGACGGTAATTTTGACCAAGCACTTAATGTAGTCAAAGAAGTTGCCGAGCACCCCAAAGTTAGTTTGGTGAATAGTATTAACCCCTACCGTTTGATGGGCCAGCAAAGTGCAGCTTTCGAGATTGTGGAATCCTTGGGCGATGCACCAGATTATCATTTTATTCCTGTGGGAAATGCAGGCAATATTGTGGCTTATTGGCGAGGTTATAAAAAGTTTTATGAGATCGCCAAAGCAAAAAAACTACCCAAGATGTGCGGTTTTCAGGCAGCGGGTGCGGCTCCCATTGTCGAAGGGCATGTGATAGAACACCCCGAGACCGTGGCTACTGCGATTCGTATTGGCAACCCTGCCAATTGGAAATTTGCCGAAGAGGTTGCAGCCGAGTCTCAAGGTTTTATTAAGGCCGTTACCGATGAAGAAATTTTGGATGCTTATCGAAAAGTCGCTCAGATCGATGGCTATTTTTGTGAACCTGCCTCAGCAGCCTCCCTTGCAGGTGTAATTAAAATGGCCCAGTCTGGATTTTTTAAATCCGGTGACACCGTAGTCTGTACTTTAACCGGTCATGGACTCAAAGACCCTGATCAAGCGATTCAGCAGTCACCGCCACCCATTCCTATTTCGGCTGATGCCCAGGCCTTACTCAAACACATCAATTTATAAAAAATTATAAAAAAAAGCTCAAATATTAACACTTGATCTTCTCTTTTACTTTAGTGTATGGTCCAGGACCTTAAAATTTTATATAACATGTAGCTGAATACAAAAAATAAAAAACAAGAGTTTAAAGTTTTAACTTACTGATTTTAAAAAAAGAATTAGGATGATCTTATGGTAAAAATTCGCTTAGCCCGCTTTGGGGCAAAAAAAAGACCTTTCTACCGCATCGTGGCTGCTCATGGGGAATTCCAACGTGACGGAAGGTTTTTAGAGATTTTAGGGACCTATGATCCAAAGGCGGAGAATGAAAAAAAAGTCAATCTTAAGAGCGATCGTGTGACCTTTTGGTTAGATAAAGGGGCCCAGCCCACCGATACAGTTAAACAATTGATTAAGAAAAACCTCACTAAGGGTCAGACCGAAAAAGCTGCTTAGCCCTTATTGTAAGTTTTATCTTTCCTCATGAGTGACTCAGGGATCCCTCAAAAAAAATATCTAGCCATTGCTAAAATTTTGCGGCCTTGGGGGGTTTTAGGGCATGCTAAATGTCTGGCTTATAACCCTGAAACGCAAATTTTTCTAAGGACCCAAGAAGTTTTTTTAAAGAACCCTACTCAAGATAAAATTCTCAAAATAGAACAAGCCCGACCTCACGGAAAATACTGGGTGCTCAAGTTTCGTGGATACTCAAACCCTGAACTCGTTTCCGAGCTTAGAAATCAAGAAATTTATATTCTGCGATCGGATTTGCCGGATCTCAAAAAAGGGGAAATCTATTTAAGTGACTTAGAAGGCCTGGCAGTTTTTTCTTTTCAAAAAAAAATATTAGGAAAAGTTCAAGGGTTTCAACGTGTGGGTGACTCAGATGTGATCTTGGTCGGCAAAAACCGTACTGAGGCCGTCTGGGTGCCTTTTCGCCAAGAGTTTATTGCCGAGACTTCATTAGAAAAAAAAGAAATTCATCTTACCGAATTTTCAGCGGAGCTGTTTTGAAAAATTAATACCTATTTTTATCTCAATGCTCTTTTCTATCTGATGGGCTTTCTGCGGAACTCGCAATTTTTTTTGATCGCTTTTTAGCTGGGTTCCAAAGTATTTGCGCCTAGCTAAAATGCGATCATTTAAGGACTGCTCAAACAGTCCTCGATAGCCCATCAGATAGAAAAGAGCATTGAAAGAATTCTTGATATGACAAAACAATTTGATATTTTAACCTTGTTTCCTGAGGCCATTGAGCCTTATTTGCAAGCCTCTCTCTTGGGTAAGGCTTCTGAAAAAAAAATATTGCAGATCAAGGCTCACCAACTGCGACATTGGGCTGAAGGGCGGCATCGGCAAGTCGACGACAGTACCTTTGGAGGCGGGGAAGGGATGGTCTTTAAGCCCGAACCGTTGGTGGCTGCGATTGAGAGTTTGACGCAAAATTATCAAAAGGGAAGGGTGATTTAT
>JAUHYS010000034.1 GCA_030426445.1 bacterium | reverse complement strand
CTAAAAGTTTTGGCGCAAGAAGAAGCTTCTAAATTGATCGATATGGAAAAAGTCACCAAAATGGCGATTGATCGGGTTGAACAAAATGGCATAGTATTCCTAGATGAGATTGACAAAGTCGCGGGTAGACAAGGTGGTCAAGGGCCTGATGTTTCTCGTGAGGGCGTACAACGTGATATTCTGCCCATTGTAGAAGGTAGCAACGTTAATACCAAGCATGGTATTGTGCGCACGGATCATATTTTATTTATTGCAGCAGGGGCTTTTCATGTGGCCAAACCCAGCGAACTGATTCCCGAATTGCAAGGAAGGTTTCCAATACGAGTGGAACTCCAGTCCCTCAGTGTAGAAGACTTTTTACGTATTTTGCAAGAACCGGCTAATTCCTTAACCAAGCAATACGAAGCGCTTTTAGAGACGGAAAAAATCAAACTAAAATTCACCGCGGATGGTATTAAAGCCATTGCGGAATACGCAGCTCGGGTTAACGAAAGTACCGAAAACATTGGAGCGAGGCGTTTGCACACGATTATGGAAACTGTGTTAGAAGAAATTTCCTTTGAAGCTCCAGATCGGGGTGGAAGCAAACTGAACATCAATAAGAAATACGTAGAAGAAAAACTCATCGATATTGTCAAAGACCAAGACCTCAGTCGTTATATTTTATAGAGAGACCTTCTCATGGCAAATTCAAAAAAGCGTCCCGAAATCGAAGCTCTGATTCAGCGTGCAGCCAATTTAATGGAAACGCTTCCGTACATTCGTAAGTTTTACGGAAAGGTGATGGTGATCAAGTACGGCGGCAATGCTATGGTCGATGAAAAACTCAAGGAGAGTTTTGCCAAAGATATTGTCATGCTGCGCTACATCGGAATGATTCCAATCGTTGTCCATGGGGGAGGCCCACAAATCGGAGATGTCTTAAAAAAAATGGGCATTGAGTCCCGTTTTCATCAAGGAATAAGAATTACAGATAAAGCGACCATGGACGTGGTCGAAATGGTTTTAGTGGGCAAGATTAACAAAGAAATCGTTGGCTTGCTTAATCAACATGGGGGTCGTGCTATTGGTTTATCTGGGCGAGATGGCCAACTTTTAGAAGCAAAAAAGTTAGACCCTGAAAAAGTTTCTTTCGACCGTGGCGTTAGCGAAATCATTGATTTAGGGCGAGTGGGCAATGTCACCAAAGTCAATACGGATTTGATCGAGTTAATTGAAAAAGACAATTTTATTCCAGTGGTGGCACCAGTCGGTTTTAGTGAACAAGGAGAGGCGCTCAATATTAATGCCGACTTGGTTGCCAGTGCGCTTGCCAGTGCATTGCATGCAGAAAAATTGGTTTTGTTAACGGATATCGAAGGGGTGAAAGACAAGAAGGGTGAACTGATCGCGAAACTCAAAGCGACCCAAATCGAAAAACTCATTGCAGACGAAACCATTTCTGGAGGCATGATTCCTAAAGTCAAATGTTGTGTTAAAGCCTTAGAAAATAAAGTAAAGAGTGCGCATATTATTGACGGGCGAGTGGAGCATGCGGTGCTATTAGAAATATTCACGGATAAGGGTGTGGGAACGTTGATTAATTATGAACACAACTGAAATTATCGAGCTAACTCAGCAATATATTATGAATACCTACACACGTTTTCCAGTGGCTTTTGTCCGTGGAGAGGGCTGCTACTTATTTGATGCTGAGGGAAAGCAGTATTTAGATTTTGTTGCGGGTATCGCTGTCAATGCCTTAGGCCATAGTCACCCTGCCATTGTAGAAAGTATTTGTGAGCAAGCTAAAAAACTTATTCATACCTCTAATTTATTTCATATTCAAAGCCAATCCGAATTAGCGCACCTTTTATGCGAAAACTCTTTTGCAGACAAAGTCTTTTTTTGTAATAGCGGAGCAGAAGCCAATGAAGCTGCAGTTAAACTAGCGCGACGCTATGGAAAAATCAATAAAGGCGAAGATTGTTACGAAGTGATTACAGCTGAAAAAAGTTTTCACGGTCGTACTTTAAAAATGATTGCCGCTACAGGCCAAGAAAGAATCAAGCGGGGATTTGAACCCCTTCCGCAAGGCTTTTTACATGTTCCACTCAATAATTTGGATGCACTTTATCAGGCAATTTCCGAAAAGACCTGTGCGATCATGCTAGAGCCTATTCAAGGAGAGGGTGGCTTACACCGCAGCGAAAAAGAATATTTACTCAAGGTTCGTGAACTTTGTGACAAGCATCAAATTTTACTTATTTTTGATGAAATCCAATGTGGAATGGGTCGTACGGGAAAACTCTTTGCTTATGAACACTCTCAAATCCCTCCTGACATTTTAACTTTAGCTAAGGCTTTGGGCACAGGTATTCCTATCGGAGCCTGTTTAGCAACGGACCGTGCTGCACAGGCCTTTCAGCCTGGCGATCATGGTTCAACTTTTGGAGGAAATTTTCTGGCTTGTCAGGTGGCAAAAACTTTTTTAGAAATTTTAATCCGCCCAAATTTTTTAGCTGAGGTGGTAAAAAACGCAAAATATTTACATGGACAACTCATCCAATTAAAATCCCAATATGAGCTTATTCAAGAGATTAGAGGAGAAGGTCTGATGATAGGGATTGAACTCAATATCGAAGCCAAAACTATCGTGGAAAAAGCCTTACAAAAGGGACTGATTATTAATTGTGTGCAAAATAATGTGCTGCGCTTAGTGCCCCCTCTTGTAGTGACAAAAGAACAGATAGATGAAGCTATTCAGATCATGGCATCGCTTTTTCAAGAAAGTCTTCAAGGAAAAATTCCATGAAAAAAATGAAACACCTTTTAACTCTATTGGATTTTTCCCGTGCGGATTTAGAAGCAATTCTTCACCTAGGGATTGACCTTAAAAAAAGTTTTTATAAAGGCAAGTCGGACCTTTGTCTTCAAGGAAAAACCTTAGCGATGATTTTTGAAAAGGCTTCGACTCGGACTCGAGTTTCCTTTGAAGTTGCCATGTTTCAATTAGGAGGCCATGCCATTCATTTAGATATGGCTTCCAGTCAATTGGGTCGGGGCGAGTCTTACGAAGACACTGCCCGGGTTTTGTCGGGTTATGTTCAAGGCATCATGCTTCGGACTTTCTCTCAGGTTAATTTAGAAAAAATGGCAAGCGTGGCAAGTGTTCCTGTGATCAACGGACTTACGGATTTATTTCATCCAGTTCAGGTCTTAGCAGATCTTATGACGATTTTAGAAAATAAAAAAAATATTGATGAATTAAAAATTGCCTACGTGGGAGATGGCAATAATATGACAAATAGCTGGATTAACGCTGCAATTATCTTTGGTTTTGATCTCAATGTAGCGACACCTGCAGGTTATGAACCATCTGGCCAAATTTTACAGGAGATGAGTTCGCATCCCAATATTGAGATCTTGCAAGACCCGGTGCGTGCGGTAAAAAGTGCAGATGTGATTTGTACGGATACGTGGTTTTCGATGGGACAAAAAGAAGACGCGCAAAAACACAAACTCTTTACTCCTTTTCAAGTCAATAAAAAATTATTGAGTCATGCATTAGATGAAGTCATGGTCTTGCATTGTTTGCCTGCTCATCGGGGTGAAGAAATCACAAACGAAGTTATGGATGGATCGAACTCTTTTATTTTTAGAGAAGCTGAAAATCGTTTGCATATTCAAAAAGCCATTTTAAAGACCTTGATGCAATAGAAAATACAATAAAAAATTTTGAGGAGAGAACATGTCACAAGATAAAAAAATCAATAAAGTCGTTTTGGCTTACTCTGGAGGCTTAGACACCTCGGTCATCATTCGTTGGTTAATCGAAAATTATCAATGTGAGGTCATTGCCTTTGCCGCCGATTTAGGCCAAGGCGAAGAACTGGACCCCGTTGAAGAGAAAGCTCTCAAAACCGGAGCAAGTAAGGTTTATATCGAGGATCTCAAGGAAGAGTTTGTCCGTGATTTTGTGTTTCCGATGTTACGCGGCCAAGCCGTTTACGAAGGGGTTTATCTTTTGGGAACTTCGATTGCACGCCCTCTGATTGCAAAAAAACAAATTGAGATCGCGCAACAAGAAGGTGCAGATGCGGTATGTCATGGAGCCACCGGAAAAGGCAATGACCAAGTCCGTTTTGAACTCACTTATTATGCTTTGCAGCCCAACATTCATGTGATTGCTCCCTGGCGAGACTGGGAGTTTGCTTCAAGAAGTGATTTGATTGATTTTGCAAAAAAACACCATATCCCTGTTCCCGTTACCCTTGAAAAGCCTTATTCCTGTGACCGCAATTTACTGCATCTGAGTTTTGAAGGAGGGGTCTTGGAAGACCCTTGGGCGGAGCCCCCTGAGGACATGTATTTGCTGACAAAAAGCCCGGAACAAGCTCCAGATCGAGCTACTTATCTTGAAATCGATTATCAAGAAGGGGATCCTATCGCCATCAATGGTCAAAAAAGATCTCCTGTTCAATTATTAACCGAACTCAATCACATTGCAGGAGAAAATGGTATTGGTCGGGTTGACCTGGTAGAAAATCGTTTTGTGGGAATGAAAAGTCGCGGTGTTTACGAAACCCCTGGTGGGACTATTTTATACATTGCTCACCGCGCCATTGAGTCTTTAACCTTAGACCGTGAAGTATTAAAAATGCGCGATTCTTTAATTCCAACTTATGCTGCGCAGATCTATAATGGTTTTTGGTATGCTCCAGAACGTATCGAATTACAAAAATGGATGGACAATATCCAAAAGCCTGTGACAGGAACCGTCCGTTTAAAGCTTTATAAAGGCAATGTCACTGTGGTAGGTCGTAAGTCACCCAATTCTTTATTTAGAGAAGATCTGGCGACTTTTGAGAAAGACAGTGTTTATCATCAAAAAGATGCTGAGGGTTTTATTAAATTGCAAGCCCTTAGATTAAAAGCGCGCATTTAAGAGAGGGCCAGGGGCGTTTGACAATGGCTAAAATAAACAAAAAAGAGTTCTTTATTCCGTTAAAAGATGGCCAGGAAGTTTTTTGTCTTCGCTATACTCCAGAGGGGTTTAGTCAACAAAAGTCAAAAAAAACCTTAGTGATTGTTCATGGTCTTGGAGAGCATATTGATCGCTACAACCACTTTGTCCGTTATTTAGCATCTCATGCTTATCAAGTGTATTTGTACGACCAAAGGGGTCACGGTCAAACTCCAGGGATTCGTTCTTATGCGGAAAGCTTTCAAACTTTAGTTGATGACTTGGATTTTTTTATTCGCTATTGCAAAGAACATAATCCAGATTCTCAATTTTATTTGATGGGTCACAGCTTTGGTGGACAGGTTTCGATTAACTACTTGGCTCAACACCCTAAGGCTGTCAAAGCAGCGGTTTTATCTTCGCCTAATGTTAAATTAGCTTTTGAGCTTCCATTACTGACGCGTTTGTTTGGGCCCATTATATCAAAAATTATTCCGACATTAGCTATCTCAAATGAGGTTCTTCCCAAGGATTTATCTCATGACCCAAAAATTGTACAATCCTATCAAGATGATCCACTCGTACAAAAAAAAGTCACACTTTGTTTAGGGAATGAAATTCTTAACAATCTTAAAATAATCATGGGTTTATCTAAAAAAATTAAAGTTCCTACTTATGTTTTTCATGGAGAGTTCGACCGAGTGACCTCACGAGAAGGGACAAAAGAATTTTACAAAAAAATGACGGTCAAGGACCGCAAACTCAAAATTTATCCAGGTTTCTTTCATGAAACCTTAAACGAAATAGGTAAAGGAGAGGTTTACGAGGATGTTCTTCAATGGTTAAATAAGCATTAATAAACATAAATTTAAAACCACTTTAATTTTGATTATGGAAACAAAACTTTATCGATTAAAAGAACTTTTATTAGAGTATTCTTACCAAAAAAAAGAGGTGCGTTTAGCTTCGGGTAAACTCAGTGATTTTTACTTTGATGGCAAGCAAACCACCTTACATCCCGAAGGCGCCTGCTTGGTAGGGCACTTATGCTTCCAAAAGATTAGGCAGCATTTTCCTGAAACCCAAGCTGTGGGAGGCCCTACTTTGGGAGCCGACCCCATGGTAACCGCGATTGCCATAAATAGTTTTCATTTGGGCTTTCCTTTGTTTTCTTTTATCGTCCGTAAAACGCCTAAAAAACACGGCACTCAAAATTGGATAGAAGGAGCCTCCCACTTAAAAGCCGGAATGCGTGTGGTGATGGTCGAAGATGTGATCACAACAGGAACTTCTTTGCTAGAAGCTATCGAAAAAGCCAAAGCCGTAGGGTTGGTTGTGGTGGGTTCGGTAGTATTAGTGGATCGAGAAGAAGGTGGCAGAGAAAACTTAAACCATCATGGAGTTTCTTTGATAAGTCTTTTTAAAAAATCGGAGTTACTCAGCGCATGAAGCAAAACAATCAAAAATTAAATTCATCCATTCTTAAGAGACTTTTTTATGGCTTGGCAATGGTCTTACTGCTGTCTTCAAGCTCGGGACTCGCTTATCAAGATAATCTATTAGATTGGACGCATCGATACTATAAAGTCTTAAGAAAAAATACAAAGACCAGTGTTAAGTATAATACGAGTGATATCGATGCCAAATACCGCCTTTATGCCACTTATCATTCGCAAAAATTTAAAAAGGCCTTTCAAAAATACTTTAATCGCTATTATCCCGAAGGCCAAAACGGCAAAGCAGGGGAGCATTATCTTCAGCAATCCGCTTCTGAACAGAGTGAATTTTTTGTGGCTCTTTATGCCAAACAGATTTCTTTGCGCGAACTAAAAAATCCACAAGGCTTCTGGAGTGTTAAACTTCATGTGGGAAATCAAAGTTTTGACCCTGTCTTATTAGAAAAAGTTCCACGCGATGCCTATTATAAAAAATTCTATCCTTATTTAGACAATTGGTACCAAGGCTATCGAGTGGTTTTTCCTTACAATGCTTACCAGAGCAAAGAGCCCATGACTTTAGTGATCAGCAGTGTCGCGGGTATCAGTCAGTTAGAGTTTAAACCTTAAACTACTTTTTATTTTCCATGAAACTCTGGAGAGCGTTTTGCCTTAATGGCCTCAATACCTTCGGCTAAATCCTGGCTATGGAAACACTTTGCTTGGCCATGCGATTCGTATTCCAGAGTTTCCTCTAAGTTAAGGGTTAAGGTTTTTTGAATGCCGCGTTTCATGATTTTTAAAGCAAGGGGAGCATTTTTTGAGATGTCATTTGCGATTTCTAAAACTTTATTTTCAAGTTCTTCTTTTGCAAAACAATCATTGATGAGCCCTAATGTTTTGGCTTCTTCGGAAAGAAAAATACGCCCGGTAAAAAGTAAATCTGCGGCGACGGCCGGGCCTGCCAAACGCGTTAGCCAATAAAGCCCTCCCATGCCCGAGCTTAAACCAATCTTGGCAAAGTTGACGCCCATTTTAGCACCCGAGGCAGCATAGCGAAGGTCGCAGGCACAAGCGATGAGCATACCGGCACCGACTGCGGCTCCATTGATCATAGCAATGGTAGGCACTTCAATTTTTTGCAGATCAAGAAATTTACCATAAAACTCGACCATCTCTTTTTGATTGGCTTCATAAGTGCTTTCGCGATGATCTAAGATAAACTTAAAGTCGCCTCCGGCAGAAAAAGTGCGGCCCGCACCCGTCACAATGATAACTCTTAGATCAGGGTCTTGATTAAGCTGTGAAATCAAGCTATTGAGTGCTTCTCCCATTTCATGAGTCATGGCATTGAGCTTATCTGGATGATTAAAAATGATTTTTCCGATGGGACCCTTTTTTTCAAAAAGAACAAGCGACATAATGTCTCCCTTATATTATATTATTGAATAGTTCCGAAGCTATAAATTAATGATTGAAATTAAACAAGCTCCAATGTCATAAGCAAATACTATGGAAACCTTACACAGCCAGCTAAATAAAAATAGTGAGGAGTTTAAAGAAAACTCACATTATCTTAAATCCTTAACCGAAGAATTTCGCCAGCGCGTTTCTCAGGTCAAAGCAGGAGGCGGCGAAAAAGCAGTCGATCGGCACCATAGCCGAGGCAAGCTTCTAGCCCGCGAGCGGATTACGCAATTACTAGATCCGGATTCTCCTTTTTTAGAATTTTCTACTTTAGCGGCTTGGGGCATGTACGACAACGCAGCACCGGGTGCAGGGATTGTGACAGGCATTGGCTGGGTGCACGGCTGCGAGACCTTAGTGATTGCCAATGACGCGACGGTTAAAGGCGGCACCTATTATCCGATGACTGTTAAAAAACATTTACGGGCGCAAGAAATCGCCAAAGAAAATTACTTGCCTTGTGTTTATTTGGTGGATTCGGGAGGGGCTTATTTGCCTTTGCAGTCCGAGGTTTTTCCCGACAAGGAGCATTTTGGCCGCATCTTTTATAACCAAGCGCAAATGAGTGCCATGGGTATTCCACAAATTGCAGTGGTCATGGGGAGTTGCACGGCGGGTGGGGCTTATGTTCCAGCCATGAGTGACGAAAATATTATTGTGCGCGGCAATGGAACCATTTTTTTAGGAGGCCCTCCCTTGGTCAAAGCCGCGACGGGTGAAGAAGTGACGGCGGAAGAATTGGGTGGCGCTGAGGTGCATTGTAAGACTTCAGGAGTCACGGATCATCTCGCCGAAAATGACGAGCATGCTTTAGAAATCGCGCGTGATATTTTAGAAAACATTCATCGTCCGACCCAAGCTCAAACTTTAGAAAGGCACCTGCAAGAGATCACAGAGCCCGCTTACCCAGCTGAAGAGCTTTACGGTATTATTCCCAAAGATTCGCGACAGCCTTTTGATGTCAGAGAGATTATTGCGCGCATTGTCGATGGGTCTCACTTTCATGAGTTTAAAAAACATTATGGTAATACCCTGGTTTGCGGTTTTGCCAATCTCATGGGTTTTAAGGTGGGTATCGTTGCCAATAACGGTATTTTGTTTTCGGAGAGTGCAAGCAAAGGAGCGCACTTTATTGAGCTTTGTGCCCAGCGAAAAATCCCTCTCATTTTTCTACAAAATATTACGGGTTTTATGGTGGGTAGGGCTTATGAAAATGCGGGCATTGCCAAAGATGGGGCTAAAATGGTGATGGCTGTTTCCAATGCAGCCGTCCCCAAATTTACAGTGGTGATTGGGGGTTCTTTTGGTGCAGGTAATTATGGAATGTGTGGCCGCGCTTACAGCCCACGCCAATTATGGATGTGGCCCAATGCGCGCATCAGTGTGATGGGTGGAGAGCAGGCCGCTAATGTTTTACTTACGGTCAAGCAAGATCAGCTAGCTCATTTTAAAAAGCCTTTGATGAATTCTGAAGAAGTTGAAAAATTTAAAGCTCCTATTTTAGAAAAGTATGAAAAAGAAGGCAGTGCGTATTTTTCTTCGGCAAGAATTTGGGATGATGGTATGATTGACCCAGTCGACACCCGAAAGGTTTTAGCTATGGGCCTGGCTTCGTCCTATCAGGCACCCATTTCTAAAACCCAATTTGGTGTTTTTAGAATGTAATTTGCATCAAGATTTATTGGCATTTTACAAAAAGTGTTAGCGAGTTAAGCTGAGCGGACACTTTTTGATATTGAAATTATTGAGTTTTTTCTGATTTTGTGGAATTTTTAGTGTTAAAAATGAAAAGATAAGAGGAAAATAAATGCTACGATTAAAATATTTTATATTTTTTATATTATTACTCCTTACTTTTTCTAATTGTCAAAAGTCAGAAGACAATACACTTTCTCAAAAAAATACAAGCTTGACTCATATTGCAAATTCGGCTGAAGAAGCGGTTGCTGTACTTAGAGAAAATCCAGTTAAGAAACTTCCTGATCTCAAACTTAAAGACAAGCAAGGAAAAGAGTTCAATCTTAATGAGCAGGTCAAAGAAAAACCGGTGATTCTCATTGTTTATCGCGGAGGTTGGTGCCCTTATTGCAATCGACATTTTGCAGAGTTGACAAAAATTGAAGACGAATTGATTAACTTAGGTTATCAGATTTGGGCACTCAGTCCCGACCGTCCCGAAAAATTAAAAGAGAGTATTCAAGAAAATAACATTCAATACACACTTCTCTCAGATAGTGAAGCGCAAGCGATTCAAGCTCTTGGTTTAGCTTTCAAAGTTGAAGAGAGTCTTGTTAAAAAATACAAAGATAAATATTCGATTGATCTTGAGGATGCTTCAGGTAAAAAACATCACGTATTACCTGTTCCGGCTGCTTATGTGATTAATACTAAAGGTGAGATCGTGTATTCTTATTATAACGTTGACTATAAAACTAGAGTGCCCTCTCAAACTTTACTTGAGGAAGCTAAAAAGGCAGTCGATTAACATCGCGACTTTTCTACTTTTAAATTTTTTAAAAATGAAAAATTATCAATATCTCAAAATTCAAAACTCTAACTTTGTCACTCAAATTATTCTCAATCGTCCAGAACTTCACAATGCTTTTAACGACGAGATGATTGCAGAACTGACAGAGCTTTTTCAAAGTTTAAATCAAGATCAAAACACGCGTGTGATTATTTTAAGTGGAGAAGGGAAATCCTTTTGTGCGGGAGCCGATCTCAACTGGATGAAAAAAATGGCCAGCTACAGTTTTAAGGAAAACCTTGCGGATGCCAAAAAACTTTTTCAAATGTTTACTGTAATTGCAAAATGCTCCAAACCCGTAATTGCCAAAGTGCATGGGGCCGCCATGGGTGGCGGTGTCGGACTGGTCGCTGCAGTGGATATTGCTTTTGCAGAATCCGAAACGCGCTTTGCTTTTTCTGAAGTCAAACTCGGACTGATTCCTGCGGTGATCTCTCCCTTTGTCATCCAAAAGATTGGCGCAAACGCTGCACGAGATCTTTTTTTAACCGGTGAGCGCTTTACTGCAGCCCATGCTGAAAAAATCCAGCTCATCCACACCCATGCAAAAGCAGAAGTACTCGAAGAGCGGATACAAAATAAAATAAAAGCATTTTTACAAGCCAGTCCAGAGGCCATTGCGGCCAGTAAAGAATTGATTCAAACGCTCTTGACTTCTCCTGCAGAAACTTTAGAGCAAAAAACTGCAGAACGCATTGCCAAACAACGGTCTAGTGCTGCTGGTCAAGAAGGCATGCAGGCCTTTTTCGAAAAACGCAAAGCATCTTGGATTTCATCATGACACAAGATATTTCCATCGTTATTTTAGCAGCGGGTAATTCCACTCGGATGAAATCCCAGGTCACTAAAGTGTTGCATCCAGTGGGGGGTATTGCGATGATCGAACACGTTGTGCAAACCGCTCAATCTCTCAAACCCAAAAACATCACTTTAGTTTTGGGGCATCAAAAAGATAAAATTAAAGCGCAGCTTTCTTCATACAAAGGCCTACACTTTGCTCATCAAAAAGAGCGTAAAGGCACCGGTCATGCCCTTCAGGTAGGGCTCAAGTCCATTCAAAGTCCTGCTAAAAAAACCCTTGTCCTCAGTGGAGACGTGCCTCTACTGAGTTTAGCGACATTAAAGAAGCTGCTAAATACTTTTAAAAAAGACAAACAAAAAAGTGTTATCACTTTACTCAGTGCCAAACTTAAAGACCCTTATGGATACGGAAGAATTCTTCGAGAGGGTAAAAAAATGACTGCCATCATCGAGGAAAAAAATGCGACTTCGATACAAAAACAAATTTTGGAAATTAATGCAGGCGTTTATCTTTTTGACCATGCATGGCTTTTTTCCAACCTGAAAAAAATTAAAGCTAACCCCATTAAAAAGGAATATTATCTCACTGACCTTGTCTGTATTGCTTCCTCCCAAAATCAAACGATCACATCGGTTTTACTCAAGGACGAACGCGAAATTTTAGGCGCAAATACCCGTACCGAATTGGCAACACTCAATCAAATTTTTTATCAAAAGAAAAATTATGAGCTTTTATCATCAGGTGTCAATATACAAAGCCCTTCTACAACTTTTATCGAATCTTCTGTTAAAATCGGTGCAGACAGTTACCTGGAATCCGGAGTTCAACTCAAAGGGACGACACAAATTGGTAAAGAAGTTTACATCGAAACCGGCTCAATCTTAAACAACTGTCGTGTTCAAGATAAAGTCCACATACGTGCCTACAGTTATTTGGAAAACTGCGAAGTCTCTTCGCAAGCTATCATTGGGCCCTTTGCACGTATTCGTCCTGGATCCACAATACAACAGGGTGCGCGTATCGGAAACTTTGTGGAACTCAAAAATACTCAAATCGGAAAAGGAAGTAAGGCCAATCATTTAACTTATTTGGGCGATTGTGTGGTCAAAGAAAATGCCAATATCGGTGCGGGGACGATTACTTGTAATTACGATGGTAAACAAAAATATCAAACGCTCATCGAATCCAATGCCTTTATTGGCAGTGATACGCAATTGATCGCTCCAGTTAAAATAGGGAAGGGCGCTTATGTGGCTGCAGGCACCACAGTGACGCAAAATGTGCCACCTAAAAAACTAGCCATTTCACGAGTGAAGCAAAAGAACATCGATAAAAAAATGAAATAGTGTTAATTGTTTTCAAACGCCCCCTGTCCCCCTCTTCATCTCAAGAGGGGGTACAATCTATTAACACTTTTTAACCGATAAAAAATTTTTTAGATGAATCAATTCATCGCCGCTTGAAAAAAGTCCGTAAAAATTTGGACTTTGAGAGCGTGAAAAACAAATCACTGTTTGAGGCTCGATTTATCGGGCCGAGTTTGATTTGTTTAG
>JAUHYS010000033.1 GCA_030426445.1 bacterium | reverse complement strand
TACCAACGTGATTTCGATTACAGATGGTCAGATTTATTTAGAAAGTGATTTGTTTTACTCTGGGATCCGTCCGGCGGTGAACGTGGGTTTGTCGGTTAGTCGTGTGGGTGGAGCTGCCCAGATTAAGGCTATGAAACAGGTAGCTGGTACCTTGCGTCTGGAGCTTGCTCAATACCGTGAGTTAGCTGCCTTTGCCCAGTTCGCCAGTGACTTGGACAAAGCCACACAAAATCAGCTTAACCGGGGACAACGCTTGGTCGAAGTCCTCAAGCAAGGTCAATACGTTCCGATACCGGTTGAAAAGCAGGTGATCGAAATTTTTGCAGCGGTCAATGGTTACTTGGACGAATACCCCTTAGAAAAAATTGAGCCTTACTTAAAAGAATTGCAAATTTTTATGGAATCCAAGCATCCAGAAATTTTAGAAGCCATTACGACTAAGAAAAAGTTGGATGATGAACTGACCGAGCAATTAAAAGCTGCATTGGAAGAACTCAAAGGAAGCTTTACAAGTTAAGATCAAACGCCCCCTGTCCCCCTCTTCATCTCAAGAGGGGGGACTATGATACATATTTTTAGGATACTGGCTACTTTTTTAGATTGAGAAAGATGACATAAAAAATACAATTATTTAGATGGATCAAAAAGAAATTTTTAAACAATGGCAACATTAAAAAACATACGCAAACGGATCACTTCCGTTAAAAATACACAAAAGATTACTCGGGCCATGAAAATGGTGGCCGCAGCCCGCTTGCGTCGTGCCCAAATGGCTTTGTTGGCTGCACGTCCCTACCGTAACATTATCGAAGCCAATATTGGCCGGCTTTTTTCCGAAGAACAAAAAAATGCGCACCCTCTACTTAAAAGTGTGGAAGAACCTAAAAAAGCACAGTTTCTCATTCTGACCAGTGATCGTGGGTTATGTGGTGGCTTTAATGGCAATTTATTGCGTCAGACCGAACATTTTTTAAGCCACGAGGCTGCCCATTTCGAAAATAAGCTTGCGGTAGTGGGTAAAAAGGGCCGTGATTATTACCGTTCCCGCAAAGTGGATTTTGATTTTTTACCGCTCCAAAACCAGGATGTTTTTAGTTTTGCGCAAGCCCAACAAATGGCTTCCCAATGGACTGAAAAATTTAAACAGGGTGAGTTTGATCGCTTATATCTGGTCTATAACAGCTTTAAGAGTGTGATTTCTCAAATACCTACTTTTCAACAAATTTTCCCTTTGGCCATGGATTTAGACGCAAAACAAACAGCATCGGATACGGAGATTCAAGAAAAGGTGAGGATTCCTGTTAAGTGGGAAGGCAAGCCCGAAATAATTTTAGATCAGCTTCTCATGCGTTATGTGGCCAGTTATTTTTATTTAGCGGTTTTAGAGTCCCAGGCCAGTGAGCTGGGAGCGCGCATGAGTGCCATGGATAACGCAACCAGCAATGCCAGTGAGATGATTGGCAAGTTAACCTTGCAGTACAATCGGGCACGGCAGGCAGCGATTACCACAGAGTTGATGGATATCGTCAATGGCGCCGAAGCTTTGTAGAGGGAGGGCTCGATAAAGTACCCATCTGCGAGATATATAGTTTAGTGGCGATATATTTTCGAACTTTCTTTAGAAAGTTCCCCCTCTTGAGATGCTGCTCTTTTATCCCGCATGTATGCGGGAAGGAGGGACGGGGGGCGTTTGATAGTAGCTTCGAGCTAATTAAAAAAAATTTATATCATTTAAGAATTCAAAAGGAGTTCAAAATGTCAGAAACAACAACAATAGTCAGTACAGGAAAAGTCACTCAGGTCATTGGACCGGTAGTTGACGTTGCTTTTACCGGAGACCTTCCCGAGGTTTACACAGCCCTTTTGGTAAGCAACCCATCCATTAATGATCAGCCCGATAACCTGGTTTTAGAAGTCGCGCAACATCTTGGAGAAAACACCGTGCGTTGTGTTGCCATGGACGCTTCCGAAGGTTTGGTGCGTGGTCAAGAAGTCAAAAATACCGGCAAACCCATCCAAATGCCAGTGGGTCCCAAAACCTTGGGGCGCATTCTCAATGTGGTGGGTCAGCCTGTGGACGAAGCTGGACCGGTTGGTGCAGAAAAGCATTATCCCATCCACCGCTCAGCACCTGAGTTCACCAATCAATCGACTAAAGTTGAGATGTTTGAAACCGGAATTAAAGTCATCGATTTGCTCGCTCCTTATTCCAAGGGTGGAAAAATCGGACTCTTTGGGGGTGCCGGTGTCGGTAAAACCGTTTTGATCATGGAGCTTATCAATAACGTGGGACTCAAACACGGTGGATACTCGGTCTTTGGTGGAGTCGGCGAACGTACCCGTGAAGGAAACGACCTTTGGAGTGAAATGAAAGAATCCGGCGTTATTGACAAAACCTGCTTGGTCTATGGGCAGATGAATGAGCCTCCTGGAGCCCGTGCTCGGGTGGCACTCTCGGCCTTGACCGCCGCCGAGTATTTCCGCGACGAAGAAAATCAGGATGTGTTATTGTTTATCGACAATATTTTCCGTTTCACCCAAGCGGGTGCAGAAGTTTCGGCCTTGCTCGGTCGGATTCCTTCGGCCGTGGGTTACCAACCGACTTTGGCCACCGAACTGGGTGAACTGCAAGAGCGGATTACTTCAACTAATAATGGTTCCATCACCTCGGTGCAGGCCATTTATGTGCCTGCGGATGACTTGACCGACCCCGCCCCAGCGACCACCTTCTCTCACTTGGATGCCACAACCGTGCTTTCCAGGCAAATTGCCGAATTGGGGATTTACCCCGCGGTGGACCCCTTGGATTCGACCTCACGTATTTTGACTCCGCAGGTGATTGGAGACGAGCATTATAAAACCGCACGTGCAACCCAGGAGCTTTTGCAAAAATATAAAGACTTGCAGGATATTATCGCTATCTTGGGAATGGACGAATTATCCGAAGAAGACAAGCTGGTCGTCGCCCGTGCCCGTAAAGTGCAGCGTTTTCTTTCGCAGCCTTTCTTTGTGGCTTCCCAGTTTACGGGCTTGGATGGTAAATACGTCGAGCTTAAAGATACCATTCGTGGTTTCCAAGAAATCTTGGACGGCAAACACGATAATATTCCCGAACAGGCTTTTTATTTGGTGGGTACCATCGAAGAGGCCTTGCAGAAGGCTGAAAAGCTAGCGGCGTAAAGTCATTTTTCAGAACTCCTCCTGTCCTCCTCTTAGTCTTAAGAGGAGGGACGAGTTTTCGGGCTTTCAATAGAAAGTTCCCCCTCTTGAGATGAAGAGGGGGCCAGGGGGCGTTTGAATAAGTTGAAAAAATTTTATTATGAAAATTCAAATAGTCACACCGGAAAAAGAAATCTACCAAGGCGAAGCCGATGAACTTTACGCCTATGGTCCCAAAGGCGAATTTGGTATTTTGCCAGGCCATGTCTTTTATGTCAGTTCTTTAGAAATTGGCCGGCTTTATTACCGTACAGGTTCAGAGAAGCATAGCTATGTGGTTGAGGGTGGCTGTTTAATAGCTGATCAAAATTCCGTTCAAGTCTTGGCAGATCAAATTAAACCTGCCGATCAATTCAATAAAACCGAACTCGAAAAACGCCTTGTCGATTTAGACAAGCGCCTCAGTCAGGAAAACCCTTCTCCAGAAGAATTTGACAAGATTTCCCAGGAAAAAGATAAAGAACAAGCGCGTTTAGCTGCATTGGATGTGTAGAGACTTTTGCTGGATAAGAATGCAGATTGACACTGTTCTAATATATTAGTACAATAGGATAGTAAAAATGCTAGTGAGTTTTTTTCGGACTAGTCGAGGAGATCAGCCTGTTCAAGATTATTTAAACAAGATCTCCGAAAAAGATTCAGCAAGAATTTTTGCTCTTATTAGCGATTTAGTTGAGCAAGGTAATCTAGAGATGCCCCACGGAAAAAAGATGGTAGGCTACAAGCATCTTTACGAAATTCGTTACCGTAGGCACCGAATTATTTACTGTATTTATATAGAAAGAGTTATTTTGCTTCATGCTTTTTTTAAAAAAAGTCAAGAGACTCCTAATAGAGAAATAGCGATTGCAATTAGAAGGCAAAAGGCACTCATTGAGAAAGGCCCTTGATGAAAAAAAACATCCATATTGGTTCTGATGTTTTAGCAGATCTAAAGAAAAGACTCAAAAGCCCTATCTTTAAAGAAGAATACGAGCGTGCTAGGTTGCAATTAGCTATCGGAAAAGAAGCTAGAAAGATAGCAAGAGAAAAAAAAATGACTGTGCGTCATCTAGCACAAAAAATGCACGCTAGTCCTGCACAAGTTGAGAGACTTTTTAATGATCAAAATGTGACGCTAGATACCTTAGCAAAATTTGCAGTTGCCACTGGGAAGACTGTTTCTGTAGAGTTTAAATAAATCGTAAAAAAACAGAGGGAGGGGTCTTGATTCATCGTCTCTTGTTCAAAACACATAATATACCCAAATGGGTATTTTTTATTTTTTGCCTTATTTTTTCCAGTTCCACCTGGGCAGGCCTGACTCCACCTAAACTCAAGTGGTGGACCTTGCAAACTCCCCATTTTAATATTCATTATCACGAAGGTCAGGAAGAAAACGCCCAGCGCATGGCGATCATTGCCGAAAAAGTCCATGCCGAGCTTTCTCCGCGTTTTGACTGGAAGCCCTGGGGCCGAACCGAAGTCGTGGTCACAGACTTGGCGGATGCTAGCAACGGACTTGCAACCGTGGTGCCTTATAATATTATGGTTTTGTTAGTTAGCCCTCCCTTGGGGGGCTCTGCGTTGAGCTATTACGAAAATTGGCTCGAGGATTTGTTTCGTCACGAATACACTCATATCTTGCATTTGGACCGTCACGGGGGCATCGCCAAGCCCTTTCGCTATGTCTTTGGAAAAATCATCAGCCCTAATGGCCTTAGCCCAGGCTGGACCACCGAAGGTATGGCGGTGCAGCAAGAGTCTCTGACAGGAAAAGGGCGTTCTAACAGCAGTTTTTCCGAAATGATGCTGCGCACCGATATTTACAATGATCAGTTCTTAAAACTGGATCAAATGAACGGTAACCAGTTTGAGTGGCCGGGTGGCAATGCGCGCTACATTTATGGAGGCATGTTTTGGAGCTATTTGGCAGATACTTATGGGCAAGATAAAGTTTTTGAATATGCTAAGCGCTATGGAGACTCGCTCTGGCTTTTTGCGATCAATCACAAAGCGCGCAAGACTTTTAACGATAAAAACTTTTATCAATTGCATCGCGAGTGGCAGGCTTCCCTTACTCAAAAATATGAAAAACTCGAACAGCAAATGACGGCAAAGGGCCTCACTCCATTTAAACAACTTAAACAAATTGAAGGGCTACTCGAACACCCGACCTTAAGTCCCGATGGGCAGTGGATCGCCTATACTTATCGCGATTATTATAATGAGCCCGAAATTCGCAAAATGCGAGTGGACGGTAGTGAAGACCAACTCTTAGTTAAAAAAGTCACGGCCAATCAAATGAGCTTTTCTCCGGACGGCAAAAAGATCGTTTACAGCCGTTTGGCGCGCCATAAGCGTTTTCATTATTATTACGATCTTTTTGAGCTAGATTTAGAGACTAAAAAATCCAGTCAGCTTACCCAAGGAGAGCGGGCCTTTCATCCGGATTATTCCCCGGACGGCAAAAAGATTATTTTTGTGGCCAACCGTAAAGATTCTTCACAGCTATTTTTATGGGATGTGGAGGCCAAAGAAATGAAGGCGCTGAGTGATTTGGGACCCGCAGAGCAATTTAGCAACCCGCGTTTTTCTCCGGACGGGCAAAAAATTGCAGTCAGCCGATGGAAAGCAGGCCAGCGGGACATTTACCTCTATGACCTCAAAGGCCAAGTGATGGAACAAGTCACCCAGGATGACGCAGTGGATCTCCATCCCAGTTTTAGTTCGCCCGATCACCTGATCTTTAGCAGCGACCGCTCGGGGATTACAAATATTTATCAATACGAGATCAGCACAAAAAAAACTCGGCAACTCACCAACGTGTTGACCGGTGTGTTTGAGCCGCAGGTTAAGCGGGGCAAGCTCTATGTGAAGCATTACTTCGGTCGAGGTTATGATTTGCGGCTTGCAGAAATCAACAGGCAGGGTCTTGAGAGCGGTAAAGAGGAAAAGAAAGCGTCTGAAAAAGAGGGCTCTATCCAAGTAAATTCAATGCTCTACCAAGACCTTTCCCCAACTGAGCCCATTGACTTTGAAATCGAAGCCAAAAAGTACAATCCCTTTAAAAAACTTTTTATCCCTCGCTATTTACAGCCCAATCTTTTTGTAGGAGACAGTGTTTTAGTCTCACTGGCGACGGGTAGCCATGACCCCCTATTGCGTCACCAATGGCAGGGAGGAGTGACTTATCGAACCGACGCCGCTTTTTTAGGTGGTTTTTTTGCTTATTCCTACCAACGGCTTCGTCCCACAATCTTTTTTAATTTTTATGACTTTGCGGTCAAGTACGGCGATTTATTTAATACGGGTGAGCGCTTTTTTGAAGAAAGAAGGCGCTTTAGTTTGGGTTCTTCTTATGATTTTCAGGCCAAGGGAACCCATCAAGTCGCGGGCTATTATTTTTTTGAACATCGCAGTGCCTTGCGAGATATCCCTGTGGATGCAGAAAGGCAGCCCAGTTTGGGTAATTTTTCGGGCTTTGGCTTTCGCTATAACTTCAACCGCGCTAAAAAATATCCTGGTTCGATTAGTTTAGAAGGCGGTCCGCGCATTTTACTGGATTTTCAAGTCTCTGATGCCCTTTTGGGTTCGAATTCCACCAATGAGCAGGTGATTTTATCTGCGGATGTGCGACATTATTTTGCTTTGCCTTTAGAAGGCCATGTCTTTGCGATTCGCGGTATGGGAGGCGTCGCTTTTGGGGATCGTTTATTGCAAGGGACCTTTCGTTTGGGTTCGGCCTTGGGAGAGGGCTTTCTGGCTTCTCCCAGCCCGAGGCTTTTTCCACTGCGGGGCTTGCCACAAATTACCTTTGCCGGAGAGCGGGCCGTTTTACTCAGCGGCGAATACCGGCTTCCACTCATTCAACCCCAACGCGGACTCGGAACCTCACCCATTTTTCTAAAACAAATGCACATGGCTTTCTTTGCAGACTATGGCACCGTGTTTAACGACAATATCGATTTTGATAAATTTCTTCTCGGTGTTGGTGCAGAACTGCGAGGTGACTTTGTCCTGGGCTATGCCTTGCCAATCTCCGGTCGTCTGGGTTACGGCGTAATCGTCTCGGGTCGGGAATTCATCCAGGGTCTTAAAGACCCCATCACCCAAGCCGATATCAAATATGGCACTATTATCTTACAGATTGGCACTTCTTTTTAAAAAACCACACACGGCGTTAAAAACCTAATTTATTTCTTAAGCTTAGCAACTTTATGAATAAAAATAAAAAAACAATGTTATTTTTTTAAAATTTTGCAAAAAAATCCGAAACTCTTTTCGTTTTTAGCCGAAAAACAAATGAACTGATTAAAAACCTAAAATGGAAAGAGGATGTCTATGCCAGAACCCACCAGAATCGTATCCGTATCCCGAACTTATATCGAAATCGCTGAAGCATTGATGAACGATGAACGTTTTGTTGATGATGTTATAGCTAATCCTCAATCTAGTGATGCTTATAGTGATGGAATGAATCATGCTAGAGAGGCGGCTGATCCCAATATAGCACGTATTGTGGGTGCATTGTTTAGTCTTGGTAGGGATATAAATATAGATGGATTTGAAAGTGCCAGACGTAAATTAGGCAGATTGGCTTCAGGAGGGGCTATTGAACCAACATGTGAATCGATTGAACTCACATATAAAGAGGCCTATGCAATTAATAATATTCTCAATCTGGCTAGAACTGCAGCTCAAGAGGGTGGAATAAACTACCTTGAGCAGGCATTAACAGAAGACCAGAGGAGTTCTTTAATCCCCTCAGGTGAGACAGCCTATGAAGTTTTAGCGAATGCAAATAAAGATTTGGAAGATCTTCTTCGGGGAAAATCTAGTAAAGGGGGTTCTTCTGCACCAACTGCAGCTGAAGTAACCAGAAGCGCTCGGGGCTTTGCTCCAAGCGCAGGTGCAGCTAGGGCAATGGCTTCAGTAGGCAAGGCTTCTAGGCCCGCTGCCGATACCGTGGTTGAGCGCATGAAAGCGGTTGATGCAAAATTTGGCTCACGAGTAGCCGGTATTGCTAAAGGAGCAGCCAATGGTGTGGTTTTAGAAAACATGCTGAAGTTTCAGCTTGCTAAAAATTCTGCGTTACACGGTATGGGAGAGATGGTGATTGTGGTTTATGAGCCAAAAGCTTCAGGGAATTCAGATTTACCTTTTCACCAAATAATGATGCCACCTATGTTGGAGGATACTCTCACAGCAAGGGCTAGAAAAGATGGTCTGCCAACCCCAACACATGAGTCCATTATGAGGTCTTATGAAGTCGAGTTACAAGGCGGCAAAAAGGTATGGGTGGGAGTGGCTAGTTTATCGACGGATCCCCTGCAAAGGACTTTAGAGACGATTGATGCCAAAAGTTTATTTGCGGATATGGAAAGAAAGCTAGCAGGTGGCGATCTTTCTGGAGAAGCAAGAACAAAGCTTGAGATGGCTAAAGCATCACTAGAACCTCTAAAAAGCAGATGGCTTAAAGGCGAACTCACGCCGAGTGATTTTAGTGGAGAGCAACTTCATGCAATTGTAGAGTCAGCCGATTTATTGGGTAGCATTTATGGTGCCGTAGGTGAAGCACTGAGCCCAAACCCTTGGCAGACACCTGCGAAGCTTGCAGCCAGTGTATTAGATATTGCAAGAGCTCATTACCGAAGAGGGGACTCTTTTGGTCTAGTTGATATTAAAAACGCTTATACTACCTTAAAACAAGTGACCGATATCGCCGCAGGAGCTTCTATAACTCATTTTGTTGATGAGTTTGAAAGAGCTGCGTATGGTCCGGCTGTGAAGAAATTAATAAAAAAGCATAATGAGCCAGGAGACTGGCGGTCTTTTGCAGAGGCTTTAGTCAAAGCACATCCAGATAGATTTAGAAGTGTTGATTATGTGTTAGATGCTGTTGGAAGAAACAGCAATAACATTAGGCAAGTTTTTCAGGTAATAGGAAACATAACTGAGTATGATCGAGCGCGTTCTCAGGCTATCTCCGAAGGCACTCTTACCAGAGCCAAAGCCGGAGAAAGAGGCAAAGAAAAAGCCAAGGACCCAAAAGGTAGCCGCCGAAAATAAAAAGGATAAGGAAATAACATGCCAGAAAACGGGGCGGAAATAAAACAGTTTCCTCTTATTTGGAGCAAGAGGGACTGGGAAAACGACCTTTTTAAAGCATTTTTTTCAGCGCCAAAAGCTACTTTGGTTTGATCTCCTCGATCCTGAGTTAGAAGATCAGCTTTTGCGCAACCCAAATACCTTTGCCGAGCGTATCAGTGCTCAACAAGGCAAAATCGACTGGGTTGTGATTGATGAAGTTCAAAAGGCGCCTAAATTACTGGATTTAGTACATTTATTCATTGAGTCCAGTTCTCTTAAATTTGCTCTAACCGGTTCCTCAGCGCGCAAACTCAAAAAAGGCAGTGCAAATCTCTTGGCAGGCCGAGCTTTTGTCAATCATCTCTTTCCCTTAACTCATTTAGAGATCGCAAAAGACTTCGATATACAGCAGGCATTGCGATGGGGAACTTTACCCAAAATCTTGAAACTCAGCACGCCTCAAGAAAAAAAGGCCTTTTTGCGCTCCTATGCCCTTACCTACCTTAAAGAGGAAGTCTGGGCCGAGCATCTCATCCGAAACTTAACTCCTTTTCGACGTTTTTTAGAAGTGGCTGCCCAATCCAATGGAGAAATTCTCAATTACACAAATATTGCTCGTGATGTTGGGGCAGATGTTAAAACGGTTCAGTCTTATTTTGAAATTTTAGAAGACTCTCTATTAGGTTTTTTATTGGAGGCCTACCACCCCTCGATTCGAAAACAACAACGAAAAAGTCCTAAATTTTATTTTTTTGATCTCGGTGTTCAACGCGCACTTGCCCGTCAATTAGAATCCCCATTGATTCCAAAAACTTACGCTTATGGAAAAGCTTTTGAACATTGGGTGATCTTAGAAATCTTTCGTCTTAATCAATATCAACAAAGAGAGGATCGCTTATTTTATTTACAGACCAAGGACCATGCCAAAATTGATCTCATTGTCGAGAGACCCAATCAGGAAACGCTTCTCATTGAAATAAAATCTACTAGGGAAGTTGATGATCGCCATACACGCAACTTAGAGAGGTTTTTAAAGGATTTTCCTAGGAGTCAGGCCCTATTGCTTTCCCAAGACCCTCATCCTAAAAAAATCGGCAATGTGATGATTTACCCTTGGGATCAAGGTATTAAAAAAATGCTCTATGGATGAAAAATGTGAAAAAAAATCGAAACTTCTGCCATTTTTTGACGAATACGAATGACAAATGCGAATATAGAATAGATTGAAAGTATCCCAGGCTGAGGTTAAGAAAAAATTCGCTTAAATTTGCGGCTTTGATAACCTACGAGTCTTTTTTTGATTAAAATTCAGTAATCTGCGGTACATTCCGTTAAATTACAGATATTTTTTAGGTTAATGTAATAAAAAAGATGAAAAATTGAGTCGTGAGAGTTGTTTTTTTCTTATTTTACCAAAATTTATCAGAATATAGAAAAAACTGACAACTATTCTTTTAAATTGTCGAGAATTGAATATTAGTTATGAGTCTTGCTTATCTTACTTAATAGTTGAGGGTCGCTTTCCCCTTTCCTCATTGAAGAGTACTTAAACGGGTATTGTAAGACTAAAAAGCCATAAGGAAGTCATATGTCAGCAACCGGGGTGGAAATAGAAGCTTCGTATCTTAGGGTAGGTCATGCTTTATTACAGCATCAAGACTTTCGCTTAGCCTTGTCAGATGCTCTTGCGGCAGCAGCTGAGGGTGCTTCGGACCCAGGCCATTTACAAGGTATCCAAGACGCCGATGTTGAGCTGGCCCGAGCGGGTATTGCAGGCCCTGCAGAGTCCCGTATTTGTGGGTCTGTCATGATTGACAGTCAAGATGCAAAAGTTTTGGCCAAGGTTGCAGCCTTTGCGCAATTGTTGGCAGGCCAATCTGAACAGGGTGCCATCTGGGTGGCAGAAGCCGTCGCTGGTGCAGGGCTTACTGAGGGGGACACCCCAAGGGACTCCCAAGTCTTTTTGCGGGACATGCACGAAGCTTACTCGCAAGTTTCGAGAGGAGCTGCAGGCGCAGCACACCAACAAGCCATGAGGCGATGGATGGGCCATGATACGAGTGGCTCTATAACAGAATCTTTGCGACGCCATGCGATAACAAGTCGTCAAGGGAGGCAGGCAAGCGGGCCTCCAGGGCCTGTACTTTCTCCCCGTGCCCAAAGAATGGCCGAGGTCCAAACCCGTGTGACTCCAGTGGCGAATAGCATCTTGGCGATCTCTCGAACAAGGTTCAATGCTTCGTTAAGAGATTTTTTTCCTCATGCTGATAAAAACTATGCCTATGATTTAATCTTTGGGATCGCCTCGGGTTATGAACCCACTCAACGGAACATTTTAGCTCATGCAGACTTGTCTAGTGAACTGATTCTCTATAACAAAGATTTTCCCATTGCGGCTAATATCGAAATAGACGCTGAAATTGAGATACCTCTAAGAAAGGGAGCGGTTATAAACGTCCTGGTAAAGAGTTTACCCAGAGATCCCTTGGAAAGACTTTTTGAGAGCATTTATTTTCAGGGTATTTTTGAGCAAATGGATTTATTGGCTCAAGATAGCCCGCAAATTAGTAAAGCAATTCAGCGACTTGCTTCCAAACGCGGGCCTCTCATCAAAGGCAAACTGGGTTTGATGGACTTAAGCCTTCAGGATATACAAGATGCGCGTCTCATTGCCATGCATGTTGCCATCAGACACGAAACCCCCTGGAACGAGACATCCTTAGCCGCTTTAGAGACTTTATATAGTTTTCGTCAAAGTTCCGAAAACGGAAAAGAAAATGCACCTAACTTGGAAAGAGTTAAATTGACTTATCATGCAAATATGAACCGTAATCGACGCGAGTTATTTGAAGCAAGGAATCAGTTAGACCTACAGAAAACAAGAATCGTGCAAGCCCTACAAACATTTGCAGAGCGCCATCTACCCGCAGAGACCATAAGTGAAGAAAGTTTAGTTTTGTTAGCTGAAGAGTTGGTGCAATTGGGAGCCCATACAGAAAGTGAAATAGATATTTTATGGGCCATTCGAGCGGGCGAAGCAAGATTTGTGAAAGCCTTTGAGCGTCGGGGTTTAGGAAGTCTTTTTGAAAAAGTTCAAGTAGAGTTACAGGCAAAACTAGAATATGGGCCTAGAGTCAGAAAGACAAAGCGCAGGTATCAGTCTGTCCGTCACTAAATCGTTTTATGGTTGCCAAATAACGGGCCATCGCTTTAGAAAAAAAGACACCTTGTTTAAAGAAAGGAAATAACATGCCAGATCAAACAAACCGAGTACCCAGAGATTATTTGGAAATGGCTGCAGCCTTGGTAACCTATGAACCTTTTGTGAATTATATGAGTGAAGGTAACGACATTCCCTCAGGCTTAAACGAAGAGGGCGCCTTTGTAGAGCAGACAATAGGTTTGATCGGCAGGGAGACTAAAGCAAGGTATGTAGAACAGTTAATGGATATTCTATCCAGATTCGGCTTACTTGTT
>JAUHYS010000302.1 GCA_030426445.1 bacterium | reverse complement strand
TAACGACCATGTAAGATGACTAAATAAGATAAAAGCGCAATCAAGGCCCAAACTTCTTTGGGATCCCAACCCCAAAAACGTCCCCAAGAGGCATTGGCCCAAACGCCCCCTAAAATCGTGCCTGCTGTCAACAAAACCACTCCGATTTGAATAGCACGGTAAATAAAAAGATTGAGTTGACGAATCGACTTTTGGGCTTTGGGTTTAAAAATAAAATAACCCGCACAAATATTAGCCACTCCTAAAGCAAGTGAAAAAGCTCCATAACTGAGCGTAATGGTTAAGACATGAATAGTAAGCCAAAAATTATCTCTTAAAACTGGGACTAAAGGGTCAATGGAGGGGTCCAGTACCCGGGGAGCCGACTGGGCAAGGATTAAACCCAAACTAGCAACTGCCGAGCCAGCAATGGCAAAAATGCGCGAACGATAAATAGCCTCTAATATCAGAGCAAAAAGAATCATGCCAAAAGGCACCCATAATACAGTTTCGTACATATTGGTGACCGGGGCTCGACCCGAAATCAGAATGCGTAAAATAAAACCATAAGTATGTAATCCAAAAGAAAACAAAATAGCCAATAAACCTAAATAATAATGAGCGCGGTTTTTGAGACCAAAACTTAAGAGTAAAACAAAGCTGGCTAGCGCATAACCCATCCAAGCCCATTGGAAGGGATTGAGCTGGTTAAAATGAATTTCACGTTGAATTTGTTTTTCACTTAAATAGCTGCTCGCCTGATTACCTTGATGCCGTAATAAATTTTTTAACTTTGGAGAAATTTGATTAAAGATTTCGTATTGTCCACTTGTATAAGAACGAAACAATGCTTCCCAGGCTACGGCAATTTCGACCTCGGCATTGGCGGGAGCTTTATCCAGAGAAATTTTAGGATAGCGAGTAAAGAGTTCTCCGATACTTTCCCAACCTGTTCCGCTACGAGGTAATACTGTCAAAATTTGACCGCTCAAGATAGAATAAAACTCGTTGAGTCTTTTTTGTAACAAGAGGGCTTCTTTTTCTTTTTCGGAAAGCTTTTTATTTTGTTCTTGGTTACTGAGTGCAGTTTGTACAAAAATTTTAAATGCTTCGTTGCCTTTAAGCGCAGCGGGGCTAACGCGCTTGCCACTAAGTTTAAGATTAATATGTTCATTTAGAGGTCGAAAATGGGCATCAATGATGGGGAGTTTTTCCCATTTTGCGGCTTCTGTCATCCAGGAAAACAAAAGCTCGACGGAATCAAAGCCTGCAAACTTTTCTCGGCCCGTTATCGAACGCACTGTTTCGCGCGCAAAGGTGTCCAAAGGCTTTTGCCGGCCTTCATTTAAAATAGGAATACTGCGTAGAGTATTCCAATCATAACCCGGCTTGCTTTGGGGTTGCTCAATATTATCTTGCTCCGCTGCTAATAAAGGAGTGGTTGAAAAAAGAATGAGCAAGAGAAGAGTATTTAAAATATTGAATGTTTTATTTGTTTTCATAAAATTTAGTGTTTTGTATTTATCAAACGCCCCCTGGCCCCCTCTTAGAATTAAGAGGAGGTATACACTTAAACGGTTCTAACTTTTCTTTTTGTAAAAGCCTTTCGGAACCAAAAAATCAAGATAATTCCCAAAACTAGAATAATGGAGCCCGTATACTTTAAAAAAATACCGGGGTCATAGGCTGCAGCCAAAACTGGATAGAGGGTCCCATCATCGCCGGTTTGGTAGCTTGCCTGAAAAAGCTTATATTTTCCTTTGCTAAGTGGGTGATTCATTGAAATCGTATAATCTTGAGTTGCTGATTTTCCAGGATCGATAATTTCTACATGACTGGCAAAGGCCGCCGGGTTTTGTGTACCTTCGTACATCGGCATTTCAAACTCTTTGAGTTTAAGGGCAAAACCCAGGTTTTTGGTTTGAGGCGTAAAAACAACTTTAAAAGATTTATCTTTAAACTCAAAAGTCTCAATCTGATTTTGCCCTAGCCATTTTGTCTGTACTTGACCCTGATAAGCCAGTGAGAGTTTGGCAGCGGGTGGAAATTGCGGATCCTGATTGGGCAAGACTGGAATACGGCGATAAGCGTTTTGACTAATCGCACGGTCCAGTTTTTGTAAGATGGATAACTGAAAATCCATCCATCCCGTGGCAACCTTTTCTTTTTCTTGAATCGACGTGCTTTCTTTCCACTCTCCTTTTTGACGAATGCTTTGATAGATCTCTCCATTTGAGGTGCGAGCAAGTAAAAGTTCGTTGGGATTTTTTCCAAGTTCCAGAGGGACCCAAAATAATCGCATGTTGCTTGGATCAACCAAATTTTTCTGATGCGAAAAAGCCAACTCGGGGTGATAAGCAAAAAGTGTGGTTTCTTCTTCACCCTCTGTAGAAAGAATTTTTACTCTTAACGCAGGGTTTAAAGGGCTTTGATCAATATTAATGACCTTTTGATTATCGACACGGGCATTGGGATAAAAACCTAAAATGCTTAATTGACGGCCCCCACTGAGAGAAATTGTTTTTTCAAAATGGCTTTCCAAAGGAAACCATTGG
>JAUHYS010000032.1 GCA_030426445.1 bacterium | reverse complement strand
TCTGGTATATCTTTATTAGCCTGCTCATGGCTTTATTGTTGCAGTGGTTTTGCTGTCAAAAATTAAAAAAGCAATCTGTGTAATTTTTTTAAAAAGAAATATTTCTTTAAAGTGGAAATTTTTTTAGGGCTTCTTTTTTGAGTATACCTGATTCATTGTTTTTAGGTTCGTCTAAAACAAATTCAACTAAATGCTGGATGACTTTTCCAACTTGCGGTCCTTTGGGATATCCCCATTTCATTAAATCATGTCCATTGATAGCTAAATCTTTGGGACCAAAAGGCGGTTTCCGATTAAGTTCCTCTTGAATTCTCTCTTTGAGCTTAAGAACACCATAAAATTTATCGGGAAAGGCTCCCCCTTTTTTATCCGCGATTCTAAAGTCGATTAATTTAAAAATTAGCTCAGGACCCATTTTGCGGATAAAGCGTCGAATGGCCTTGTCGGTGTAAAAACTTTTTGTTTCAAACATATGGTTTTCAACCAGTGTCAGAATATTTTTTTTATCGACTCCCAGCATTTGAATAGGAAATTTTTGAAACCACTTTTGGGCTATTTTTTTAGAGACAAATTGATGACCATGAAAAGTGATTTTTTTACTTTGTGGGTCAATGGCATAAGTATCGGCTTTGCCCACATCATGAAAAATTGCAGTGAACATCATTTCCAGGTCTCCTGCGCGTTCGACATCGGGATGATTACGTGCTGCATCTAAAACAATCATAGTGTGATCAAAGACATCACCACAGCGTTTTGCGGGTTGTGGGACTCCAATATTTTTTTCTAACATAGGAAAAACATATTGGAGTAAGCCGGTTTCTTTCATTAAATAAAAACCACAAGAGGGTTTTTGAGCACTGAGTAATTTTCCAATTTCTTCGATAACACGTTCTGCAGAAACCGTTTTTATTTTTGCCGCGTGTTTTTTCATTGCAGCGAGTGTTTCAGGTTCAACTGCTAACTCAAAACGTGTACTAAACTGTACAGCGCGTAAAAGCCTTAAAGGGTCTTCGATAAAACTTTGGGGAAAAACTTGTCGGAGAATTTTATTTTTTAGATCGGATTCTCCACCAAAAGGGTCAATGATTTTTCTCTTATGTACCTCTCTGGCCATAGCGTTGACTGTAAAGTCTCTGCGCTTAAGATCCGATTCTATAGGAAGTGTTTCGTCAAACTGAACTGCAAAATCTCGGTGTCCCATGCCTGTTGAAGTTTCGGAGCGGGGCAGGGCAATGTCCAAGCATTCATTTCTAGCTTTGGGTTTAAATTTGATGACACCGAAAGCCTTGCCGACTTCCATAACGCTGCCATACTGTTTTAGAAGAGCCTTTAGTTTTGGGTAAGGGATTTTGCAGACAACGTCACGATCTTTGTGAGGGCGATTTAAAAGGCTGTCTCTTACCGTCCCTCCTACTTCATAGATTTGACCGCCTTGATCATGAATGGCTTGGATAAAATTCATTACGAATTTTGATTGAAAGTTTGAACCTTTGCTGATTTCAAGAGTAAATCGCTGGTTTTTTGTTGAATAAGAAATTGATTTCCTTGAGAAGTTTGTTCTTTAATAAGATCCAAATCTTCTGTTTTTAAAGTTGGAACGGTTCTTTCTAAAAGTTGAAAAGTGACAAGCTTGTTGCCTTGCTTGCTCCATTTTTGGCAAGTCTCACCTGCTTTGAGTTTGACTAAACATTCCATTAATTCTTTGGATGAATATCCCCCTAGGTTTTGCTGCATTCTTTCGATGGATATAGGCCCGATTTCTTCTTCTTTAAGCTCTTCTTTTGATTTTTCTTGATTGAGAAGTTCTGTGGTGGGTTCCATATTTTGATTGAGGCTAATCCACTCCTGAGTCAGTTTTTCGGCTTCTTTTTGGTTGATTTTTTTATCATCGATCTTGGCTTCAAACTTTTTAATCTTAACCTGGGCATTTTTTACTAACCAGCGATCTTTTAAAGTTTGAGAGCTGACGAGCCCTCCTTTTGCTAAAGACTCTACAAGGCGTTCTTTAGCAAGTTGTTCGCGCATCCATTCCTCTGGGTCGACCCCCGTTCTTTTGATAAAATTAGGACGAATTTCATCAGTATAAAGTTTTTGATCAAATTTACCCGATACATTAAGCTCATCGGTAATTTTTTGATTGAGAGCTTCATCACTGACAAAGAGGCCAGATGCACTTGCTGCTTGAGATAAAAGCTTGTCATTAATCATTTGACTTAGAATTTGGTTTTCTAATGTTGGTCTGATTTTTGTTTGAAGTTCTGAAGGGTAAAGGCTTAAACGTTGGCGTAATTCATTAATATATAGACCATAAGATATATTTTCCGAATTCACTTTTGCGATAGGAGCTGTTGTGCCTTGTGGTTGATTGAGACTGGGAGCATAATCGCTTAAAGCAAAAAAACCGACAAAAGTGAGGACAATCGCTCCGAGTAAAATTTTGATAAAAATAGAAGAAGCGCCTTTGCGCATAAAATTAAGCATGCTTTCTCCGATAAAATAAATTTCAAGAGTTTCTTATTGATTCGTAATCTTTCTCATTATGAATTGCAATTTAAAAGAATGGAATCTTTGATTTTTTTATTAAAACTTAAGACTAGAAAAATTAAAAGAATACTCATTTATATCAGTTAAAAGTTTTAAAAATCAACGAGTTTAATAATCTTATTTGACTTGATTCTTGAGTAGGTGTAATCAATGTTTTTATTAATTATTTTGATATTTTTTCTACATATATATTAAAGTTTTACATTAAGTTTTTTCTTGTAAACTATTAAAAAATATTATGATTTTATCTTCACTATTGGGAATGTTTTCTAGTGATTTGGCTATTGATTTAGGTACAGCGAATACCTTGGTTTTTGTCAAAGGCAAGGGGATTGTCTGTGCCGAGCCCTCTGTGGTGGCGGTGCAAAAAGATTCGCGCGGTGTCAAAAAAGTCATTGCAGTCGGGCAAGAGGCCAAGGAAATGCTAGGACGGACACCGGGTAATATCGAAGCTATTCGTCCCATGAAAGACGGCGTGATTGCCGATTTTGAAATTACTGAAGCCATGCTGCGCTATTTTATTCGCAAAGTGCATAATCGCCGTAGTTTTGTAAAACCTCGAGTAATTGTTTGTGTCCCTTTTGGAATCACCGAAGTTGAAAAGCGGGCAGTACGCGAATCCGCAGAATGTGCGGGTGCCCGGGCTGTATTTTTGATTGATGAACCGATGGCAGCCGCGATTGGATCAGGTCTCCCTATTACAGAACCTTCCGGTAATATGGTTGTCGATATCGGAGGAGGGACAACTGAGGTAGCCGTCATTAGTTTGGGGGGCATTGTTTATTCTCAATCAGTTCGGGTTGCGGGAGACCGTATGGACGAAGCCATTACACTTTATTTAAAGCGTAAGTATAATCTACTCATTGGTGAACGCACTGCAGAGCAAATTAAAATTAATATTGGCAGCGCCTATCCAAATGGTGCAGAAAAAACCATGGAAATCAAAGGGCGGGACCTTGTTGCAGGGATTCCCCGTGTTTTAGAAATCAGTTCAATCGAGATTAGAGAAGCTTTAGCCGAACCCGTTTTTACGATCTTGGATGCTGTGAAAGGCGCGTTGGAGCGTATTCCTCCAGAACTTGCAGCAGATGTTGTTGATAAAGGGATTGTCTTGACCGGTGGCGGAGCACTTTTGTCACAACTGGATGCCCTGATTCGCGAAGAAACCGGTTTACCTGTTACAATTGCCGAAGATCCACTTTCAGCAGTGGTTTATGGAACCGGTCAAGCTTTAGAACAGTTAGATCGGTATAAAGGGACGACAGTGCATTCTTTCTAGTAGTTTTTACGAGTTGTCTTTAAAGAGCGCCTATTAATTCTTAAAACCTGTCATAAAAAATGAATCATGTTTCAAAATCGTCGTTGGAAAATAATCATTCTCTTTTGTGTGTTCTTTGCTCTTATCCTTTTTTTATCTTATCGTGCCAACCCTTCCTCCGAGGCTTCTTGGATTGATCGCATGAGTTATCGGCTGGTGAGTCCCTTTTCAACTAATTTACATCGAGTTTATCATTGGATAGGTAATAAAATCGATGCTGTATTGGATGCTTCCGATCTACAAAGTAAAAATAAACTATTGGAAAAAGAAAATCAGCGCCTTAAACAAGAGCTCTTCTTATTAGAAGAATTCAAAACGCAAACTCTTCAAGCAAATGCTGATTACGAAAAACTAAATTTAAAAAAGAGTGAAGCCATACCTGCAAGGGTGGTTAGCTTTGATGTACGTTCGGCATACCAAAGTATTTTAATCAACGTTGGAGAAAAATCCGGGGTTAAAGTTAATCAAACTGTGGTAGCAGACGGGGGGTTAGTAGGCCGCGTAATTAAAGTTGCTCCAGGTTATTCTCAAGTGCTTTTGATCAACGACCCTCGAAGCCAAGTGGATATTTTGGAAAAAGAAAGCCGAGCTCGTGGCACCTTGATAGGTAAAAAAAAATCCCTTCGTCTTAGCACAGAGTATTTTTCAACGAAGGCTGATTATTTTTCGGTAGAGGCGCCTCTTAAAAAAGGACAGCTGCTTCTAACGACAGGACAAGATGGGCTTTTCCCTAAAGGCATTCCTGTAGGAACTTTAGAAAAAATTAAACGAGATTCTCGTGGCTTATTTTGGCAAGCAGAAGTTGAACCTGTTGCTGGCTTGCATCAATTAGAGGAAGTTTTAGTGATGAAAAAATAACAGGACAACGCATCGTGAACATAAGTAAATAAGCCTTTTATTTTAAATATTAAAAAAATGATGAAAAACTTTTTAAAACAAACACAAAGTAAATTTTGGTTTTGGATCTGCTTTTTAACTTTACTTGCTTTGAGTATAAGTGGATTTCATTCTGAAATTAAAATAAATGGTTTGGCTATTCTATTAAGCTTACTTTATTTTTCACGAGGGCTTTGGGCTTCACTTTTTTATTTACTAGCGATGACTCCTTTTTTTGCGGCTTTTAGTTTATCCAGTATTGCAAGTATTTTGTTTCCTTATAGTATAGGCTTAGTTATTTTTGATTTGTTTTTTACGGATTTCAACCTCAATATTCGGCAACAAAGCCTTTTTCTTATTTCATGCCTCTTTGTTTTTGATTTTGTTTTTGTCCAATGGAGACTTTTATTCAGTTTAGAGTCATTCTTTTGGTTTCAAGGAGATTTTTTCAGCTGGCTCTTAACGCTTCTGGTGGGCGCTTTACTCATTCCTTATTTTCTTAACAAGCCCTTTACTGCACACCATGCAAAGCCTCATATTGAACAATTAGATTTGTTTACTCATTGGGGAAAGAAAAGGCAAAAGCCATTTAGTTTTTGAGGTCTGTCTCCGGGTGGTAAGGGAAATCATGATGGTCAGGATTCATAAACTAATGGGATTGAAAGTCATTTAATTTTTATTGAGATTTAATCATTTATCTATCATGCAAATTTCTTCGCTTAGAATAAAAATCGTTTTAGGGATTATGTTACTCTTTTTATGTGTTGTAACTTTTCGGCTAATAGCATTGCAAGCTATTAAAGGAGAGCAGCTACATCGTGTTAGTACAAGTCAGCCAGTTATGCGTACTCGCATAGAAGCCCCTCGAGGAAAAATCTTAGATCGAAATGGAAAAGTGCTTGCAGAAAGCCGGCCCTACTTTATTTTAGAGGTCCTGCCTGCACAAATAAAAAACAAACAAAGCGCAATCCGAACTTTATCCTATCTTTTGAGTTGGTCTGAAGAACAAGTTAAAAACCAATGGAAGAATCAAAATCAATTGAACTCGCATGGACCCATTGTCATAGCTAAAAAACTGAATCGTGATGAAGTTGCCAGGATCCGTGGTAAAATGAGTCAGCTTTTAACCCTACCAGATAAGAGCTTTGATTTGAGTGGTGTTGTCTTTGGTATTGCCTACGAGCGTGTTTATCCCTATGGAAATTTAGGAGGTCATTTATTAGGTTATCTTAAAAAGCCTAATCTTAAACAACGGATTCAATGGGACGCAAAAGACCCGCACCGATTAGGCCCTAATGCACAAATAGGTATTGTCGGTGTGGAAAAAAAGTTCGATGAAATTTTGCGTGGTTATGATGGTTTTCATTTTGCCTTTGTGGATGCCCAAGGCAGAGAAATTGTTCAAGAAGAATTAGGTATTTCACTAAAAGTTCAAGATATTCCTGTTAAGCCTGGGCAGGACATTACTTTAACTTTAGATATCAATTTAATGCAGATAGCTGCCAATTCTTTTGCAGGGCGTATTGGGGCGCTAGCTGCTCTAAATCCCCAAAACGGAGAAATCCTGGCGCTGATCAGTCAGCCTTCCTATGATCCAAAGGAACTTTCAGGTTCTTTAAGCCCAGACGCTTGGAAGCGGCTTCAAGAAGATCCCAATCATATCCTCATCCATCGCGCAATTCATGCTGCTTACCCTCCAGGGTCAACATATAAAATTATTACTGCGCTAGCTGGATTGGCCGAAGGAAAAACTCAGGTTCAAGAAAAAATTCATTGCCCTGGGCACTATCAGCACGGAAATCGACGATGGGCTTGTTGGAATCGCTCTGGTCATGGACCGGTGAATCTTCATCAAGCCATCAAGTATTCCTGTGATGTTTACTTTTATAAAATGGGAGAGCGTATTGGTGGAGACAGGTTAGCCCATTATGCACGGCTTTTGGGTTTAGGAAAAAAAACGGGAATTCTTGACTCAGCAGAAGAGCGTTCGGGTTTAGTTCCTGATTCTTTGTGGAAAAAAAAACACCGTCATCAAGATTGGAAAAGCACGGATGACTTACTTACCTCTATTGGCCAAGGGGCTAATTTAGTGACTCCTCTGCAAAATGCAGTCATGATGGCTCAATTTGCGAATGGTGGACAGGAGATCCAACCTCACTTACTGCGCTTCATTCAAAACCCACCTAATCAAATGAGTCCATTATCCTTTTCCAAAAAAAAGAAAATTGATTGGGGTATTAACAAAAAACAATATCAATGGATATATGATGCGCTTTTGGCAGTTGTAGAATCCGAAGATGGGACAGGTAAGCGAGCACGTGTGGAAGGTTTGACAGTCGGTGGTAAAACGGGAACCGCACAAGTGGTGAGTTTAGAAAGAAAAGACAAGATAGCAGGTAAATCAGGAGACCATGCTTGGTTTGTAGCATTCGCTCCTGCAGACGCGCCAGAAATTGCTTTAGCAGTTTTGGTAGAACATGGCGGTGGAGGCGGAGCCGTGGCCGCACCCATTGCACAAAAGGTACTAGAAGCTTATGCTCATTCAAAATGAAAACAAAAAATGGCATTTTGATTTTGCTCTGCTGGCAATAGTCTTATTGCTTTGTGGTTTGGGGCTTTTAAATCTCTACAGTGCTACTTCAGAGTTAGGCAGCGGTGACCACGCCTATTTTTTTTCTCATTTGCGGAAAATTATTTTGGGTCTTTGTATCATGGTTGGCCTGACTATTTTTCATTATCGAATTGTCAAATCCTGGGCATTTCTTTTTTATGTGTTTTCTATTCTTTTGTTGATTGCGGTATTTTTTTGGGGAGTGGAGCGGGGAGGGCAAAAAAATTGGCTTGATTTAGGTATCACTTTGATTCAGCCAGGCGAACTTGCTAAATTAGCATGTATTGTTATGTTGGCCTTTTACTTTGAACGCTTTCCTTTAACTCAGACACAAACTCTTAAAGAATTGCTCAAACCTTTATTGATAATATTTATTCCTGTTCTACTACTCATGCTCGAAGGAGATTTAGGTAATACACTATTTTTTCTCATCATTGGTGCAGGCATGTTTTGGCTTGCTGGCCTCAGAAAGAAATATTTTGTCATCGCTTTTTTAGCTGTTTTAGTTTTTTCTCCTTTGGCTTACAAACTTATTTTAAGTACTCATCATAAGCAACGCATTCATGCTTTTTTACACCCCGAAGATGACCCCAGGGGTAAAGGCTACCATTTATTACAATCCAAAATTGCAGTGGGTTCAGGAAAAGTTTGGGGAAAGGGTTATCAAAAAGGCTACTTTAGTCGACTTAAGTATGTGCCCGAGCGCTATACTGATTTTGTCTTTGCTGTTTTTGCAGAAGAGTGGGGCTTGGTAGGAAGTGCTTTTCTAATTATTATATTTGCCCTATTCTTAGTTTTGCTTATTCGTCATCTTTCTCAACTAAGGGATGATTTTGCCATCCTCATTGTCTGTGGAGTGACTGTCTGGATTTTTGCCCAAATAGCTCTAAACTTGGGAGGCGTTTTAGGAATAATGCCTTTAGCCGGAGTGACTTTGCCTTTTTTTAGCTATGGGGGTTCTTCTTTACTCACAGTGTTTATTGCCTTAGGGTTGGTGCTAAATATTAAGATGAGACGCTACGTGTTCTAAAAGAAAAAAAACTGATAAAAGGCTATCTGCTTTGTTGCTCTCAAAATGCCTCCCTGCGACGTACAATTTGTACGACTCAGTCGTCATTTTTTCTAGCGCCTCGCATCTAAATCCTTTCTCAGTGTTTTTCTTTTTTTAAAACTTCAATACTTAAAGTTTGTCCTGATTTATCATTGAGGGTGTAGGGAGCGTTTGACTAAATCGATTTTTTTACAAACTCGTCTAAGGCGTTTTTAGAAAGCGCACCCACGTGTTGATCGACGACTTGCCCACCTTTAACTAAAAGCAAAGTAGGAATGCCTCGAACCCCATAGCGAGCCGGTGTTTCTGGATTTTGGTCAATGTTAACTTTAACGACATTGAGTTTGCCCTGATTTTCCTCGGCCACTTGATCCACTACTGGACCTAAGGCCTTACAAGGGCCACACCACTCTGCCCAAAAATCGACTAAAACAGGTTCGCTGGAATCTAAAACCACTTCTTTAAAATTTGCATCGCTTGCTTCTTTGACGTATGCATTGGCCATGTTGTTTCTCCTTTTTATAATTTCTTTAGATTATGTTTTAAGATAAGTCTAAATTAGACGGAAGGCAAGAGGGGATGCAAGAGAAATTATTTAAGTTATGAGAAAAGCCCATCATTTAAAAATAAAATTAGGCGGGGCACTGATTCTATTTTTAGTTTTGGTGGCTATTTTGGCGCCTATTTTTCCTTTACAAAACCCGGATAAAGGGAATTTAGCTCAAGAACTCAATGGATTAAGCTCCCAGCATTTACTGGGGCAGGACGATGAAGGCAGAGACGTTCTGTCGCGTTTGGTCTATGGTACTCGGGTTTCGTTGCTGATTGGTTTTGCCACCGTTGCGATTTCAATGACCTTGGGTACAGCGATTGGTTTGGTTTCAGGGTTTTTTGGGGGCCGGCTCGATCAAATCTTTATCTTTGTCAGTGACGTTTTTTTGGCTTTCCCTTCTATTTTATTGATTATTGCCATTGCCGCTTTTGTACCACCCAGTATTCTCAACATTATTTTTGTGCTTTCATTTGTCGGTTGGGTTTCCTATGCGCGCATTGCGCGTGGCCAGGCCTTGATGATTAAAAATATGGAGTACATTCAGGCTTCCCGGGTCTTGGGCTTTTCTAAAAGAAGAATTTTAACACAACATATTTTTCCCAATGCTTTGGGGCCCCTTATTGTTAATGGCACGCTTAGTTTAGCGGGTGTCATCATTGCCGAATCCACACTATCCTTTTTGGGTATTGGGGTACCCTCAGGAGTGCCTTCCTGGGGCAATATGTTAGAAGCTGGAGTAGCTTATTTATTGGTGGCTCCTCATTTGTCGATTTTTCCTGGACTGGTGATTATGATCACGGTTTTGGCCTTTAATTTTTTTGGCGATGGTGTGCGAGATTACTATGACGTTAAAGCATAAAAATTAAACTATGAATTTATGAAAAAATCTCTTCAAGAATATCAAAAACTCGTTGGCTCCGTCTTAATCTTGGGATTTTCAGGCACTGAATTGCCAAAAATCACCCAAAATTTTCTAAAGGATTGGCAAGCCGCGGGTGTCATTCTTTTTAAAAGAAATATTCAGTCGTTTGAACAATTAGTCCAGCTCAACCAAAGCATCCTCCGTCTGACAGAATTAACTCCCTTTATTTCCGTGGATCACGAAGGCGGCAAGGTTTTTCGCCTGCCTCAGCCCTTCACAGTTTTTCCTCCAATGGTTCATGTGGGAAACTATGTTAAAAAAATGCAGGACCTCAGCTTTGCTTTTCAAGTGGGGCAGGCTTTGGGTCGTGAACTTCGATCCGTAGGCTTTAACCTTAATTATGCACCGGTCTTGGATGTGAACTCCAACCCGGACAATCCCATTATAGGGGCGAGGGCCTTTTCTTCGGATCCAGAGGAGGTCGCTAGGATTGCTTTGGCTTTTGTCAAAGGTTTACACGAGACAGGGGTCCTCTCTTGCGGCAAACATTTTCCCGGCCATGGGGATACTTCTGAAGATTCGCACTTAACTTTACCCACTGTGAAAAAAAAATTGGAGGAACTCCGTCAATGTGAGTTTTTCCCTTTTAAAGCCTTGATTGAGCATAAAATTCCCACTTTAATGACTGCACATGTGATGTACCCTGCTTTGGACCCAGAATGGCCCGCGACACTGTCTGAAAAAATTCTTACGGGTGTGCTTAAAAAAGAAATGGGTTTTCAAGGGCTTATCTTATCAGATGATTTTTTTATGAAAGGCATTGCAGCTCATTGGTCGATCCCGGAAGCAGTAGAGCGTTTTTTAAGATGTGGTGGAGATATTGCCTTGCTTTGTCATGAAGAAGAAACCCAAGTTCAAGTTGCGGAATATCTCTGCAAGCAGCTTGAGAAAGATACTCGTTTTAGAGAAGCGCTTCAAGAAAAATATATTAAAATCAATAAGTTAAGAGATAAATTATCTTTTAAAATTGATCCAGAGCTTTTTTCAAAATACCAGGCTGAACACCAGAATTTGGCAGAAAAATTAAAAAATGATTAAAAAAACCCGTTTTTTATGTTTTTTAGAGGAATTTCGCAACCTAGTCCTCTTTTTTAGACGATAAATTAAGTGAAGCAAAATCCCAATGGGTTTTGATTTCGATATTAAGTTTTTTGTTAACTTAATTAACTTTTTTATTTTTTTGGAGTGATATCATGCCATCGGCAGCAAGTTCATCAAATGGAGCTAAAAATCCAGCTGATCTGATTTTAGGTTTAAGCCAGAGGACGTTAGGTAATGTATCAATGCGGCTTGATACTGTCCGCACTACTGACGATCAAAATATTACACATGATTCAAATAAAGGCGAAGAAACACAAGAGGAACAGAGAGAAGATGTAAAAAAACAACGTGATACTAAGTATAACGACTTAGATCAAAAGGTTGCAAAAGATGCAAAAGATTCTAAGCAGACACAAGAAAAACAACAACAAGGTGCTGAAGCGCAAAAGAAGCTCACTAATTTAGGCAAAGAAAGCGACCCCGCCAAACTTTACCAAAAAGCCATGGCCGAGACTACCTCCGGTAAAAACTCGGCTTTAACCCAAGCAAAACCAGGGGAAAGCGCCCAAGGTCAAGCTAAGTCCGCCGAACAGAGCGGAAATCAATCTCAACTTACTGGGGCTCAGCTTGCTCGCCTCAAAGCTGCAAAAACCGAAAAACTCCCTGAAGCCATGACAAAAAGGGGCAAGTTTGAGGCTTTTCTCGGTCAGCAAAAAAAGGGTCCTAAGCACCTTAAACCTGGCGAACAAAAGCCTGTACTGCGTTATTTTAAGGCTCAAGCTCAATTACAAAGCAATAAAGCTAAACTCGCTCAATTACAAAATCAGAAAGGCAAGGAAACTCAAGAACTAAAAGATCAACTTTTACAACAACAAGGCGAGCTGGCGGGCGAAATGGCCATGGCCAGGGGAGAGATAAAGATCTTAAACCCCGAATTAGATAAGTCGCTGACTCAATTTGAGTCTAAAGAAAAGACTGAAGATAGCCAGGAAAACAAAGAAAACTCTAAAACCGACTCTAAAGCTGAAAAATCCAAACACCTCGCTACCAAAGACGGTGTGGATAAGACTCAAAAACAAGGTGAGCAGGGTGATGGGCAATCCTCAGGCCAGCAAGGTCAAAAAGCGCCGGATGCTCAAACTTTAAGTTTAAGAAGACCCCCCGATGCTTTAGCAACCAGTATTCAACAGTTCTCTACAGTGTATACGACTGGAGTTGGTGATGACCCAAGAGCCCAGTTTCGCAATGAAAAGATGCTTCAGTTTAGGGAGTCAATGGATTCTACTAAATTACTTACAGCTGGTGGGGGGATTTATGGACTTCTGATGAATCCTTCTGAAGCGTTCCATCATGTAAGTAGACGTCAAGGGCAGCGCAATTATGAAGATGTTCCTGTACCAGAGTTAGAAGGAGACAGTGATAGTGGAGACGATGACAATAAGGTCCAGATCGCTTGGGACAATAAAAATGCTTTTCGTTCGGATATGATGAATGTCACGATTCCCGGTAAAAATGGTGAAACAGGAAGTACCATTTCGTTGTGTTATTGGCATACCCAAGGTCCACAAAACCTCAATCCAGATGGCTCTTATACAGTGCGAGGGCCAAAAGGTGAGGAAGTTGCTAATTTAACTCAGGAAAAGCTTGCAGGTCTTCAGAAGTCTGTTTTTGGCATAGGAGCTGAAAAAAAGAGAGATATGTGTTTTAGTCCTGAACGTTTAGCTAAAGGAGATATCCCCGAGATTTACTCTCGTCAAATGATGTGTAAGCCTTAAATTAGCTTAAATAAATGTTTTTAATTTCTGAGCATTTATTATTTGGGGAAGGGGTCATTAAAGAAAGTCGAGGAGTCCAAATTTTTTAAAATACAATTTATAAATCTAGAACAAACATAGTCCGTTTACTCC
>JAUHYS010000031.1 GCA_030426445.1 bacterium | reverse complement strand
CAGAAAAACTAGAGGCTGTCCTCCATTATTATCAAAATCAAGTCAATGATTTAGAAGCCCAAGGGGTCGATGACCTGGAACCAAGACAAGTCCAAAAAACTTTTTACTTACAACGCATGAACAAAGCTCAACAAGCTTTGGGCTATGAGCTTTACCCAGAAACGCCCATGGAACTTGCGGACGCACAGGCTTGGGCAAAACGCTACACCCTGCAATCACAACTACAAGATTATGCAAAGCGAGGCATCCTCACTACAGAAAATGCCCACGAATTTGGGCTTTCTTCCGAACAAATGGACCAGTTTTTCACTCAAGGCCAAGACGAAAACGGAAAGCTTCAGCTACAATACAGCCAATATCTTTTAGACCATCCCGAGATCCAAGACGAAAAACTCCCAAAGGTACTGGGGCGTTTGGATCAAAGACAAAAAAACATTGCAAGCAGACAAGTTGCTGAAGAGCAAGCTAATCCATATAAAAAAGCCTTTTATGCAGCCGGGGCTAATTATCAAGAAGGCATGACCGAAAATAAACCTCACCTTGTGAACCTAGCCGAGCTCCAACTGGATGATTTTTTATCGGAGACTCAAGGTAAAGGCCCGCTCAGTCCACAATTGGAAGAAATGCGCCAAGCAGCTCTGGCTATGTCTCGACAAATTGGCCTGAATAAAGTGGCAAAAATCCGTCAACTCTCTAAACTCCATCACGCCGGGGTCGAACTCCATGATGGCGGGGCTTCCAAATCCATACGCGATGATATCTATGCAGGTCGAAGCAAAAATATAGATACAATGGAAAAAGCACTGACAACAGGTGTCGCAAATTCCTTTGATGAAGCTTCTGAGTTGCTTCGCTCTCGAAAAATGGATAGTGATTTAAGAAATTGGGTGGCATTTCACCGTATTCATCCCAATGCTAGACTATCCGAAAAAGGGGACCCAAATATCCCTAGTGTCAGTGAGCGACTAAGCCCCGAGGCTCAACAAAGTGGCTTAGCAGAGCTTTCTCTACTTTATCCAGATAATCGCGAAGTCTTTGTAGATCGTGATATCTCACGTGAGAAAATCATGACCAGTAAGGCTAGAGAAAAAGCCTTGGGTAATGAAGAAGCTTTTGTAGCTCAGTATAAACAAGAGAAGCTCCGAGATTTAATGCAAGAAAACGATTACGCGGGCATGGGCGAAGGGGGTTTTGACGACGAAACTGGAGAATATGCTAGCTCTGAAATGCATCCTGAAATGGAATATAGCGACAACAATTATTTTCATGACGAACTCAATGACTTTGTCCGTAAAAATAATCGAAGAGATTTAGATTTTCCTCGTGAAGCAGACAATAACAACCGACCCGAAGAATATAACGCCGTTTTGGAGGCCATGGCACGAGAAGCCTGGGCACAAGAATCACAAAAAGAGACCCATATCCTTGAACAAATGGCCAATTCACCCGATGTACAACGCTATAACGACGAATTTGACCCCCATGACGAATGGTTCAACTTACAAAGAGGCACTGGCACACTCATTGTAAAAGAAGGTATTAAAATGGCGCCTGAAATGGCAGCAGGTGCAGTGCTAAGCGCCGGAGTGGGTAGTGTGGTTTCTGGGTTTGCCAGGGGTTATCGAGCTTATCGACTGCAACGCAACTATAGAAACATGCAAAACATTGCAAAAGGTGCGGAGGCCTTCAGAGACAGCACCTTAGCCGCCGACATGACGGCAGCAGGCATGAGCCGTACTGCACAAATGATGGCACTCGGTTCAAATGGGGCAAGGCTTGGAGCAGTTGAGGAGTTCGGCCTGTCAGCTATGAAAAAAGGTGCGGATATGTTTGCTGACCTTGGCTTTACCGCAGCCACTGGAAACCCCATTGGTATCACGGATGTATTACTATCAGGAATGGGCAACCCTTTTGGTCGCGGCAAAAGAGCGGCAAAAGAGGCGGCCGAAGAAGCGACTAAAGCTGGTACACGATCCATGAGGCACGCTGCGGACGAGGCTACTGATACGGGACTAAGAGCAACAAGACGTCGTGCAGGTCAAGTCTACAATCAACGTGGTCCAAATGACATCCGGCGAGAAATCACACTAACCGAAGCCCAATATGATTTAGACCCAGGTACATGGCAACTTTTAGATATTTCGGGAAAACCCATTCCGGGAACTCGGGAAAACGCGCTTAAATACTCAAAGGTTTTTGATGGGGAAGTTGGTATCATCGACATGCCTGGGGAAAAGCCCTACCTCGTCACCAGCCAAAACCCGGGTTTTGTTGGTAGCCATAACGGTCACAGCCCTAAAGGCCATACCCACAACCCACCCTTTCGTATCGTGGATAGGCAAGGCAACGACATAGGCCTCTCTTTAACCTATGCACCTTCGGGTATCCCAAATGGCGATGTGGGTGGGTTACGCGGAGATATCGCTCGAGGTGCACGCAAACCCAATGCTGCAGAATACATCCATGCCGAAACTCCACAAGGTCAAGCGACAACATACGCCTACAAACCTATTTCAGATTCTCAAACGAAAGTTTTTTATAAAGTCCCATCCTTAGGCAATCAACCCTTTGCTGTCACCGTCGATGACGATGACTTAACTCGCTTAGGAAACCGGATGGAAGATCTACTACAAGATCCCAATATCCAAAGTGTAGATGACGTCTTGCCGGTTCTTCGTAATGAAGGTTTTGAAGTCGAAGTCAAAAGACCCGGCATGCCTTATGGAAAATCCACAACGCCTTCGCCTACACTGGCCAATACCAACCCTTCAACTGCTCGCAATCTCCATGCCCCAACGAGCAAAGCAGAAAGCGAAGTCTGGAAAGGCCTTGAACCTTATGACGGACCCACCCGAAGCAATGGAGAAAAAGGCAAAAAGCGTCGCTTTTACGAATGGGACCACACCCATGGAGATATCGAAGTTTACGATCGCAATGGCAATCATTTAGGCAGTATGGATGCAGAAACCGGAGAACTAACAAAACCGGCCGTGCCCGGACGCATCCTTAAACGAGTCAGGAAATCCTAATATGAATCCCTTTTGTTGTCATGCCCTAGAGCAATTATGTATTGAAGAAGAGTACCCTATTCACTACAACCCAAAACTTCGTGAGTTTGGTTTGGACATCCTAGACGGAGGTTCCTCCATTCAACTTATCTCCTTTTGCCCCTGTTGTGGAAAGCAACTTCCCCGTTCCTTGCGTAACGATTGGTTTCAGGCAGTCGAAGATGCTGGTTTTGACCCCATTGAATCAGTCGACATCCCCCAAGAATTTAATAGCGATGAGTGGTGGCAAAAAAAGTGAGCTATAAAAAGTGAAAGAGATAAATTGAAATAAAGCTCAGAGAAACGAAATAATCTAAATGCTTTAAATTTAGTGGGTCAAGTTTTTTATCAGAAACAAATACTAAAAACAAAAAGATCACCTCTCCCGCAAAGGAAGAGGTGACAAGCACCTAAGAATTATAAAAATTATTGAACGATAGAACAAGTCTCACAATCAACAACTTTGCAACTTAAATTAGAATTTGCCTGAATAGGGCCTCCTGAACAAGTAGATATATCTTGGTCTTGGCTTTGGTCTATAGTTACCAACAGATTGTCAAAAGAATAGCTAGCTCCATCAACAACTATATTATCGGTAGAAAGCTGCATATGAATCACGTCACTCTGATTACCACTCGCAATCTTAAGAGTTAAATTACCGTTACTTATTTTGACTTCAGGATCAGAACAATCTTGCACTGTCGCTTTAATTGTGACTTTAACCTCTCCAATCCCTTCATTCTCGGAAGGAGAACAGCTAAAACTATCAAGCTCTCGCTTTGTAGTGCCTCCAAAAGCACAGTCCTTTACAACAGGGTATGCATCCAGTAACTGCTGAAGTTCTTCGCAGGTTTGGGGTTCTTGCTCAGAAATATCTTTAAACATACCTTGAGCTGCATTGACAAAAACTTGCAAAGCTGCATTAAAGCCCTCTTGGCTCACGGGGTCTCCCGGGGGTGTCACTCCATCCGAGGGCGAACCCTCTCCCGGTGGCGGCACCTGTTGGTCGCTTCCTCCACATGCATGAACAAAAAGAAAACTGACTAATACGGTAAAAACAATCATCATTTGACGTTTCATATTAACTCCTTAACTCCATATAGTTTAAACTAAAGCTTTTTCTGAAATATTAAAATAATTGATTTTCTTTATGCAAAGCAGCTACTAAATTAAGTATACAGCCAAGCATAATGTCTTTCTATAGTATTTTTTTTCAAAAAAATAAAATTTTTTTTTACTTTTATTATAAACTCAAATACTTATGACTTTGTTTTAAAAATATAGAAAAAATAAGAAACTATTTTAGCTTTTATACCGAAACACTACTTAACCCTTCAATTTTACACATGTATTTTGAGTTGATAAAGTTTAGAAATTGACGACCTGATTTTTCATTAATTTTTCTATGTGGTTTTTTCTTTTAAAATCTAATGAAAAAGCTTTTGGATCTTCTCGGTATGTTTTTAGTAGATTAAAAAACTGTTGTCTCTTAATTTTCAGGAAACCCATTCCTTGCTCAACTCCAATCTCTTTATCTAATTATCTTTTTATCTTTCAAAAATTTCTTTTACTTCTTTGACACTAAATAGCTTTCGTAAATGTATGTCCATAGGGACCTCCTAGATTACTAGATTAGTAGTTCTATTTCAGAAGGTATTTTAGTGCACTTTTAAAAAATTATAAGTGCATTTTTAATTCGTTGATGACATATATAAAAGCTCTATTGACAATAATCAGTCTGTTTTGTAGATCCCTAGACCACCTTATTTAAACGAGTTAATAAGAAGGAGGCCCGACAAGGGCAAAAAGACATGGTTGATAAAAAAGCCGCATTAGATTACCACTCTGAAAACCGAGCAGGTAAAATCTCTGTGACTCCCACAAAACCCTGTAGCACTCAAGCAGAGCTCTCACTCGCCTATACACCTGGGGTTGCTGAACCTTGCCGAGAAATCGAAAAAAACCCCTTGACCAGTGCTCTTTACACCGCTCGCAGTAATCTGGTAGGCGTCATCACCAATGGGACGGCTGTTTTAGGTCTGGGAGATATTGGGCCATTAGCCTCCAAACCCGTGATGGAAGGTAAAGGCGTTCTCTTTAAGCAATTTGCGGACGTCGATGTGTTTGACCTAGAAGTCGACGCAAAAGATCCCGATCGCTTTATTGAAATCGTTGCCTCACTTGAACCTACCTTTGGAGGCATTAACTTAGAGGATGTCAAAGCCCCAGAATGTTTTTACATCGAAGAACAACTCATTAAACGCATGGGCATTCCGGTTTTTCACGATGATCAACACGGAACCGCCATGATCACCAGTGCGGCTTTAATCAATGCCCTGGAACTGATCGAACTCGATCCTCAAGAAGCCAAAGTCGTTTTTTTGGGAGCAGGTGCCAGTGGAGTCGCCTGTGCCCATATGTTTGAAGCCGTAGGGATTCCTCACCAGAACATCACCATGGTTGACCGTAAAGGTGTCGTCACAAAAGACCGTGCAGAGGCTGAACCCTATCGTGGTTATTTTGCCCAAGATGGGTCTGCTAAAAGTTTAGAAGAAGCGATTAAAGGTGCTAACATTTTTATGGGGCTTTCGGGCAAAGGTCTCTTCAATGCAGAAATGCTTAAAACGATGGCCGACAAAACTATTGTCTTTGCGCTGGCCAACCCCGATCCCGAAATCGATTATCATGAAGCCTTAGCTACTCGGCCCGAAATCATCATGGCAACCGGACGTTCGGACTTCCCCAACCAGGTTAATAACGTTTTAGGCTTTCCTTTTGTTTTTCGAGGCGCCCTGGACGTTGGAGCCACTCAAATTAATAAAGAAATGAAATTAGCCGCAATCCATGCTTTGGCCAATTTGGCAAAAAAACCCGTCCCACTTTCGGTCTGCCAAGCTTATAAAGAAAAAGAAATTTCTTTTGGACCTACTTATATTATTCCCAAGGCCTTGGATCCTCGAGTGCTATTGTATGTTGCCCCTGCCGTGGCTCAAGCTGCTATGGAGTCCGGAGTCGCCACTCGGCCTATTAGAGACTTTGAAGCTTATCATCAAAAACTACTACGCATGATTGAAGTCAAGTTTACCCGGGATGAACTAATTGAGGAAAAAGCACTCCCTTTTGTACCTTCATTTGCTGTAGTCAAATAGCCAGTTTTTCTAATAAAACTAAAAGAGCTCATGTCTCGTTAGTAAATGTACTCCTTTACGAATCGTGTGCTTCACAATCACTCATGAATTAAAACAAAAAACATGAAAAAAATTTTAAAAATGATCAAGCCCGCATTGCTATTCTATGTAGCCGTGTTTATTCTTCAGCTAACTTTTTACTTTGTTTCGCCTTCTTTTTACGTGTCCAACCCAAAAGAACTCGTCATTCCCTCATTTATTATTCTGGCTTTTGTCAAATATTTTAGTCTAGTAGTCGCCCTTTATTTACTATGGTCTGTTTTAATCGGCCTGTGGAATCATTGGATGAGCCATATTGGCATCAAAGATACGGATTCTGTGCTACCCTCTTACTCTTTACTTTTTACGCAGTTTGCAGGCATGCTTTTAGTGATTGGATGGCAAATCCCTGGACTTTTAAATAATTACCCAGGAACACGACAAGTTCCATTAGCACTTAGCTATGCTTTATTACTTTTAATTGCTATCATCGGAAGTTTTTTTAGTCTTAAAAAATTTTTCAAAAGCTTCGACTGGACTCAAGCTTTGCTGCGTTGGGCAAGTATCTCCTCGCTCCCTATTTTACTCACCTTGATTTTTTTGAGTCCTGCAAAACTCAATTTACCTGCATCTAAAGCTGCAAAGAATGCCATGCCTCATGTTTTGCTTCTTGGTTTTGATGCTATCGATGGTGAAAGCAGTTCGACACTTTTACAGCTACACAGTCAAAAGTGGGGAGGCGTTGTTTTTAATGAGGCCTATACTCCCTTACCCCTGACACACCCCTCCTGGAACTCTATCTTAACGGGGCTTTATCCCAAGCACCACCAAGTGCGTTATTTTTTTGATTCACCCTACAAATCTCAATATGCCGATCAATATTTGGCCAAGATACTCAAAGAAAAAAATTATGGTACCTTGTTAGCTTTTGACCAACCTGAGACTAGTCACTTTAATCAAAAACATGGTTTTGATGATGTCATGCTAAAAAAAATTGGCTGGGAAGCTCACCTTCAAGCGATGATATTAAACCACTTTATTTTTCCTGGATTATGGCTCAACAATCGTTTTGCCGCTCCGCTCACAGGTGACCGTTTTAACTACGCCAATATTTTTAATTATGATGCTTCTCGTTTTATCAATAAGACTTTTTCTAAGTTGGAAGCAAAAGATTCGCAGTCAAAATTTTTAGCCTTGCACAGTTGTTTTTTGCACACTCCAGTCAAATTGCGTCACCACGAAATAAAACAAATCCCTCAATACTGGAAATTAAGCCCAAAAGATTTTTCTTTTCATAAATGGCCCTCTGCTGGCGAGGGGTATGTCCCTACACCCAAAGAGTGGATCAACCCTTATTTTTTACGCCGTCAGGCTTTGCTCAATTTTTTAGATCAGTTTCTCAGTGAGCTGGGGAAAAAAGACTATTACAAAAATAGTTTAGTGGTTTTTGTTTCCGATCACGGAGAACGTTTTGTGAAAGACAAAGAAATTTATGGGGGAGTCCATGGCGTGGATGTCAAAACAAAATTACAAATTCATGTCATGATGAGTTTCTTTCATCAAAACATAAAACCGCAAACTAGCAAAACACCCACTAGTCTTATTGATGTGGCCCCGACTGTACTTGCTTTCTTGGATATAACGGATCCAAAATATCATTTTGATGGCTTAGCACTTTTAGACAATCTATCCCAAGTGACCGATCTTCCTGAACGACCGATTTGGATCGAGTCCATGGGGTATCTGGATGATACGGAGGAAGCTGTCGAGTTTCCTCAAATTGGTGTTCAGACTTTACAAAAAAGCTTAAAATATCATCCCAATGGTTCAGTTACAATCGGCGAAGATTATTATGAACGCATCATCCCTAAAAAAGTCATCAAAGATATTACTCAGCAAAACCCAGGAACATAAAAATCTACTACGGGTTGACCGAGCAGCTGTTTTGACCATCTATAGTAAATATCATATCCTGCACTTTAATGGAACCAGAGCAAATGTATGGGTCCCCCGCTATAACAGCTAAATGTAATTCGTAGGGAACACCATCAATGGTCAAGTTTTCTGAAGTAATAGTAATTTTGACCATGGCACTATCTTTGACTACTTTATAATTCATACTCCCATTAAAAGCAGGTATCTCGCTGTCCACACACTCATCACTCGTCACTCTGAACTCTCCCGTCATTTGTAAAGGTGCACCTACGCAAGATAAGCTGACAATTTCTCGTGCCGCCGATCCAGACTCACTACATTGAACAGTTTCTTTAAAACCAGAAACGTTATTTTCGAAAAGGTCTGTGCAACTTTGGTAGTTATCAAAGTCTGGAAGCGTCATTCCAATACCTACCACAACATTATGTATATTTTCACTAATATCCCCTATTGAAGGCAACTGAGGAGCCGGTTCTGGAGCGGGTTCTTCTTGAGCAACCGGCTCTTCAGGAGTTGCAGCAGGTTCTTCAGGTGCAATGACAGCCCCATTGTCGGGCCCCTCGGTCACAACACCACTGTCTCCACCACAAGCACCCATTAAAAAAATAAATCCTATTATCCCGCTTAAATAAATCCATCTTAGCTTTTTCATACTCCCTCCTCTTAAAACATACTCGTGACGAGTTAAAACGTCTCAATAATAAAACACCAAAAATGAAGAAAATCCCCCTCCATTAATGACTACAATTTATATTATCTTAAAATTTGATTTAAAAGACAATACGGTCCAAAATTTTAATATATAAATTTCTGAAATAGGTTTGATACTTAAGAAAGTAGCTAAAACATTTTTCGCTTTTTTTTATAGATTTTTATCGCAGTGATCAGTGATAATATCACTTATGGATAAATTTAAAAGTCCAATCCATATTTTTTTGATTTTCACCCTGCTTTTTTTCATCTTTTCCTGCCAACCAGAACCCAAGTCCAAAAATGAAAACCCAAAAAATAGAAAATTTGTCAGAAAAAAAAATGACAACTCGTGCAAAAAAAAGTCCTTCTGTCTCAAACATAAAAAAAACAGTGCAAAAAACAGCTACTCAATCAGGTAGCACACAGTTGATTGCAAACAGCTTAACTAATGAGCCAACAAAACCCTCCACAATGAAAAAACCCGAAGTGATTTCTGTAAGTCCACAATTTAACCTGATCACCCAAGGCGGAGGACACTTTTTAAAAGCAGAAAAAAAACAAGATGCTTGGGTCATACTCCGTAAGGGGTTCTTAGAGTTTTATCATTTTTCAGGGGAATTCAAAAAAAAGTTTTATCTCCACAATGCAGTGAAAAATTTTTTCGTGCTTAAAAACTCAGCAATGGATAACGAATCTTTTCTTCTCCAAAATGAAGACAATAGCTGGAGCTTTATTCAAGAACAAAATGGGCGTGTCAGTGAAAAAGTACTTTCACTTTTAGGAACATCCCATCAACAAGCTTGGTTAGTTTACGAAGACAACATCCCCATACTGGTACAACAAGAAGAACAGCGTCTAGAGCTCTGGGATCTCTCTCAACCCGAATTTCCAGAAAAGCTGAGTGAGCACATTATACCTTTCTCCGAAATCACAGACCTTAAAATATCTCAATCCAGTTTATTCATTTTAGAAAAAAACAAAGTGCATCAATATGAGCTATTAAGTGGCCAACCCATCAAAACAATCGACTTTGATTTTAACCTTTTTTCTTTTGAAATACTTCAATCAGAAAATCTAACTTATCTTTTCATAACAGGGCTCCCCTCTCGTACCCATTTTATAGAACTTAGCATCATTCCTATCGATCTAACGGGTACGCTTGGAGAAACAACCCACTTTTCTTTAGGGTTTTCTGGCCTAGATGCTCAGCTCCAGACAGTTTCAAAAAACAAAGCAATTTTTATTAGAGTAAAAGAAAAAAATACCCAAAACTCAATTTACCAAATTTCTTTGGAAGACTTATTAAAAGGCATGATCAAACCACTCAAAGTCATGAGTATTCCAGAAGCTGAGACATTTTTAATCACAGAAAATTCAGGCGAATATGCAGGACTTAGCCTACAAAAAGATCAAGTTAACTTTTTCCAAGAAACCGCATCAAGCTTAGAACAGAGTGCTTTTAACAAAATCAAAACGGTTTATACCGTCATAAATGCTCAATGGTTAAATACTCATCATCGACAAAATTTATTTTTAGTTGGAGATTTTGGTTTTAATTCAATAGGAAAAATTTCTCTTATTGAAAATAGCTCACTCAATCCACAATATAATTTGTTCATTCCGGATATTTTTCCAACAAAAAGTCTCTGGTTAGAAGAAAGTACTTTTTTGATTTTTCTCAATGAGCCGCTTAACCTGCGATCAAGCCTTCAACCCATTTCTCAAGCAACCCAATTGGCTACCCTGACCCTTTCCGAAAAAGGCATCCCTCAGCTACAAATAATCCACTCTGAACAAAGTCGTTCGGAAGAAAATCAACCCTCTATTTTTAATTTAAAAAAAGTCATTGAAGATATTGAAATCAAAAATATTCATGATTTGAGTTTGTCAAAAAGTGGCCATGAGATATTTATTGCCGCAGGAGAAACCGGTGTTTATTCGATAAATCTGCAAAGAAAAACAATCCTTAGTCACATGGCACTCAACGAGCCGGGATGGATTGCGGATCGTCTTTTACTCCAAGAGCAAAATCGTTTATTGTTTGTGTCTTTCTTCAAAAAAGAGACTTCAACCGCTTTAATAAAAATCTTTCGTATTAATGAAGAGCAAAAGTTAAAAGAAGTTACGACGCTTAGTAACTTACAAGCTCTAACCGATTCGACTGGAACAAAAAGTCCTGCCTTGGAAATATCAAAAGATCTTTCCTATTTATTTGTCGCTTCAAAAGCAAATCAAATAAGCGCTTATGATTTAACGAATATTAGGCAAATCAGAAAAACGACAGAGTTCAATATCAACGCAAACATTTATGACATTAAAACACTGAGCAAAGGCGATACAAAAGAATATTTGCTACTTGCTCTAGGGTCAAGGGGGATCGCCAAACTGAGTTTTGGTTACTAAAGTTTAGCCTCTTTCCTCTTGAAGCAAACGCTTTAATACCCATTTATTTTTAGGCAACCCATATCTTTCTAAAAGATTATAAAGATGGCGAGTGGTAATATTCAGTTCTTTAGCAGCTTTCCCTTTATGAAAACCTGCTTTTTCCATAGCATCTAATATGGCTTCTCGCGGCTCTCTGTCTTCGTCTTGAGTGTTTTGAGAAACAAAAACTCTATCAACTTGAGAAGAGGAAACGGGATTAGCCGACTTCACTTCATCCGGTTTTTCAAAGATTTCTGTTTTAAAAACGAGTGATTTTAAATTAACGACATTTTTTTCAGAAAAGAGCATTGCGTTATGAATCGTATTTTCTAATTCGCGAACATTGCCTGGCCACGCATATTGTATCAATGCCTCCAAGGCGCTTTTTTCAATGGACCAAGACGGGTCTCCTTTTGAAGCGTATTTCTTTAAAAAAAACTCACATAACTCTGGGAGATCTTCTTTATGCTCTCGAAGAGGAGGTATCGCCAACTTAAAACCATTTAATCTAAAATAGAGATCTTCTCGAAAAGTTCCTTGTTGAACCATTTGACTTAAATTTTTATTGGTGGCTGAGAGAACTCTAACATCAATAGGAATCGCTTCATTGGAACCCACTCGACGAATTTCTTTTTCTTGCAAAACCCGTAACAACTTGGACTGCATACTAAGGGGCATGTCCCCAATTTCATCTAAAAAAATAGTTCCTCCGTCAGCAGCTTCAAAAATCCCCTCTTTATCGCGTTCCGCATGGGTGAAGGCTCCTTTGACATAACCAAAAAGCAAACTCTCGATAAGATTTTCAGGGATGGCACTACAGTTTTCTGTCATAAAAGCATGCTGTTTGCGTTTGGGATGATTAAAGTGCAAGGCTCGGGCAATAAGTTCTTTTCCAGTCCCCGACTCCCCTTGTATCCAAACAGGAATATCTGTTGGAATAATCCTCTCTAATGCGTTTAATACCTTCAGCATTTTAGAAGATTGACCGATGATTTCATCAAAAGAAAATTTGAAACCGGGCCGCTTTAGATGAGGGGCTTTGCTGTTTCTTTGATCAGAAGCATGATCTAAATCTAAAATTTTTTGGCAATAAAGCTTGGCTTCACTGATATTTTTTTGTTCAAGTAAATCGTTAAGATGTCTCACAGCTTTTTTCCAATCATGGGAAGAAAGCGGAGCATTGAAATCAAAACTTTTTAGTTGGGTTACTTTTTTTTTGTTCATTTGCTCATTTTAACACCTTTTCATAAAAAAATATCATAAAAATTCATATTATTCTTCTTTTTAGTTCATGTTTTTGTAAGGAGTATATCTTTACAAGGCAATCTTAGCTAGTATATGAAGTTAGCGTTAATGAGGAAAAAACCATTTTCCATAAAAAACAAATACTAAAAAAATGCCATGAGCACGGAGCCAAACATTCATGACATCGACTACAATAAAAGAAGACATCCAGGTTGCTTCTCCCTATTCCCAAAATCACCTTACAAGAGGCACGGGAAAGCAAGACAGTACCGAACAGGCCTTAGCAAAAGTCAGTGAGCTGATTGAAGAAGAACTCACTTTGGTAGAACAAGTCATCACACAAAGGCTCAAAAGTGAAGTTCCCAGTGTTACC
>JAUHYS010000301.1 GCA_030426445.1 bacterium | reverse complement strand
AAATTACTCGCACCACTTAATTCGGTCGATGCCATGGAATTTTTGCAAGATAAAGTGCAGCACACGAAGACTAATCAAGAGTTTCTCGACTCGATGAATAGCTAAATAAAATAGCTAAAAAGCGACAAGGACCATCGATCGTTTTCCTATATCATTTTTAATAATTAATATAATTATTTCAATCACTTAAGCGTTTTAATGAACTTTCTTGTAATTAAAGTAGTCTCTATGAGATGACTACAACCATCCAACTGGTGACTTAACTCCCCGAATAAACTCTGTCAGAGCTTCATTTTGAGTATGTGAGACCCCAAAGCAAAAAAATTTTTTTAAAAAACTAGAGGTGAATTGACTTTAATATTTGTTTTATAAAAACTAACATTAAAATAATTTTTATTTTTTAGTAACTTACAAAGAAATAAAAATAAGAGACTAAAATATTTTTAATATGGCCCTTTTTTTGCTTATTTTAGTAAGCATTAATTACACTCTGAGATAAACAGAGTACAAAATAAATTTTTAAGCAAATTTTTAAGCTTTAATTTTAAAATACTTTAAAAACCCCATAGCTTACATAAGAAAGGAAAAACAATGACGACAGTAAACGCAAACAATCCAAGCCCAATCAATATAAAACTCCCCCCCGAGGAAAGTAAAAATACACCTGATAATATAAGAAATGCTTTTATAAAGATTTTAGAAGATGCCGCTAAAAGTGCTGCTGAAAACGCAGGTAACGCAGGTAATGCAGATAATGCAGATTTTAAATATTTAAAAAGTTTAGTAGACGGAAATGCCGGAAATAGAAACCGGATGAAACACAAACCCCTCCCTCCGATTGACGCTAAAGCTTTTATAGATACTATAAATAATTACGACAAAAAAGGGCCTCCTAACGCACACTACATAATAATAAAGTCTAATAATCATACAAAAAAGCTGCTACACCAGATTCTGCAAGAACAGGAAGGTGAAATTAACAAAATACTTAGAAAAATAAATGTAGAAACACTTGAAAAAAATGATGCTTCAGGAGACTCTAAGACAGTTCCAATTGATAACACAGTCCCTCTAAGAGAGTTCAAGGGCCCCACAGAAGTCGAAGTATAAACTAAAAGATTACCTTCGGCCTTAGATGTAAGACCTCGCTTAACGGTCTACCGTAAATTCAGCTCGATTAAGCTCATCTAAGGCCGAAGGTAAATATGCTTTTGTTGATATACGCTATAATAAAAGCAAGTCTAATCAAAATTTCAAACCCCTCATGGCCTTTTCTAAAAGTTGATTACTCTGTTTGGGAGAAAGCTTTTTACGGATCACTGTTTCGTGAACTTTTTTTACGGCTCTTAGTTTTTTGATCATAGGAGCGCACTCGTTTTTTTTGTAAGTTTTTTGCCCCTTAGAGGAGAGTGTAGATGGGTCAAAATAACTTGCAATAGATCGGCTGACCTCAGCGCGATTTTTTCTTTCTTGATCCCATTTTTTAAAATCGATGATTTCAGGCTCAGTATTTTTATTTTTTACCTGCCGTATCAATTGAATGAAATCTTGATAGGAAAGTAAGATGGCTTCGGGTTGCCCATGCTGGGTGATGGCAATCCTTTTTTGCTTGGTTTTACGTACTTTTTTGCTTGGTTTTACGTACTTGTTCAGAAAGCTTAGCCTTAGCATCACTTAAAGAAATAAATTCAAAATCAAGTAAACTATCATAAGTATTTTGCATAGTTAATATTTTAGTCTTAGTTTAGACTATTTTCAAAACTATTTTATGTTCTAATCTATTTTAGCCCAAAGGATCGTGTACTTTTAAAAAGTTAAACCTTCTAAAATCCTCATCGTGAGTAAAGATGACAGAAACGCCATTGTCCTTCATAATAGCAGCAATGTGGCAGTCATGAATAATCTTGCCAGTAATCTTTTTTGAAGATTCTAAAATTTCTTGAAGTGTCTCATGATGCTCTGCAGCTTCAGTCAAAATTTGAACGTTAGAAAATTTTATGAACCAGGATAAAAATTTGCTAGCTTCTTTAAGAGACCAAGGCTTTGACATGATTTTTGGATGGGAAACCACCCGAAGAAATTCATAAAAGATAGGCCAACAAATAAATATCAAATCTCTACTAGAAAGCTTTTCTTTTAAAAACTTAGCGGCTACAGAGTGCTGCCCGCAACTTTTGTTGGCAGCATAAACCAAGATATTAGTATCGATTAAACTGCTCATGATCTTCTAAGACACTTTGAATTTGTTCACGGTCAGAAATATCCACAAGAAAATCCCCTAAATCTGCAGAGGGAATTTTGATTTGTGACCTTTTAGGTGACTGAGGTTGCTGAGATAAATTAAGCCCATGTCTCACGAAGTTTTGGATCAGCTCTGTAACCGTTTTTCCCTGTTTTTTTGCCTGGGACCTCAACCTTTTTTGAAGCTGACTATCTAAAAAAATGGTTGTTCGATGCATATTAAACATATAAATAAATATGCTTAATATGTCAATAATGATTGACTAAATGATTTTAAATTACATTTTTTTATTTTTTATCTACA
>JAUHYS010000300.1 GCA_030426445.1 bacterium | reverse complement strand
ACAACAAACGCAATCCATATTTTAGTGATTGAATCCAACCCGGCTTTTCAAAGGGTGCTAGACTTTCTGTTTGAAAACAGTCCTTTTAAAATTAGGACTGCAAGCAACTTTGAAGAAGCAATTCATCTACTCAAGGAAATGCCTATTCAATTGGTGGTCTTAAATACTCAACTGCCGGATAGCCCGGCGATGGCTTCCATCAAAATGCTTTCGCAAAAATTCCCTCAGCTTGCGATTATTGTGATTCACGAAAAAGAAGACGAAATCCTGGCACGCGAATGCCTTAAAATGGGTGCACAAGATTTTTACGCCAAAGGGCAATTAGATAAAGAATTGTTTAAAAGAGCGATTTTTTATTCTTTAGAACGCAAACAAGCCGAATCCGAATTACGCACGGCTAAACTCGCAGCAGAGGCCGCTAATCAAGCCAAAACAGAGTTTTTAAACAATATTAGCCATGAACTCCGCACCCCTCTCAATGGTATCAATGGCATGTCAACTTTAATTGAACCCACTTTAATCAAAGCAGGACAACAAGAGTATTTAGACCTGTTACGTAGTTCTTCCAAACAACTGACCATACTGGTAGAAGACATTTTAGATTTTTCTCGTTTAAACCAAAAAAACTTAAAATTAGAAACTGTTGAATTTGACCTTATCGAAAGTATCAAGAAACTAACTGCTAGTTTAGCAGGTAAAGCCCAGGATAAAGGCCTTAAGCTCGTCACTCAGCTAGATCCCAAGATTCCCCAAAAACTAAAAGGCGATCTCAACCGTCTCAATCAAATCCTCATTAATTTAATCGAAAACGCGATTAAGTTTAGCGAAAAAGGACTGATTTTTATTTCGGTAAAAAAAGTTTCTCAATTTCAATCAGACCTGCATTTAAAATTTAAAATCCAGGATGAAGGTAGAGGGATCCCTCTAGAAAAACAAAAAGAGATCTTTAAAAGCTTTTCCCAGGCTGACAACTCTGCCAGACGGCATTTTGGTGGCTTAGGCTTGGGGCTGACGATTGCCGCCCAATTGATCGAATTGATGAAAGGCAAAATCTGGATCGAAAGTGAAATGCATCATGGCACGCAAGTCAATTTTACTTTAACCTTAAATTTGCCCTAGCCCGTTCTATTCAAGAGGCACCGTGAATAGAACGAGCTAGTTTTTTCCAGGCCAGCCTGTAAATCAAATTGCACTTTCCAACCCCAGGCTTTTTTGATTTTTTCTGCCGAAATCACACTCCGTCTTTGCTCTCCTGCTTGGGCCGGCCCCGATTGAGGCTCTTTTGTATAAGCGGTCAATGCGCATAAATTGCGATAGAGATCCCAAACGGTGGTTTCGACTCCAGTTCCGATATTGTAGGTTCCCGAAACACCCTCTTTTAAAGCCAACATATTGGCGGTGACTACATCCGAGACAAAAACATAGTCGCGGGTCTGCTGGCCGTCTCCATTGATACACAGGGTATCGTTCTGCAGCATTTTTTGTAAAAAGATGGAGATAACACCTGCTTCGCCATGAGGATTTTGTCGGGGACCATAAACATTGGCGTAACGAAAAACCACCGACTGAATAGAGTGCGTTTGCTGATAAAAGTCTAAATATTTTTCTCCAATGAGCTTGCTAATACCGTAGGGACTGCTGGGCTGTGTCGGGTGGGATTCGTCTGCGGGAAAAGAGTTTTGTTCGCCATAGATGGCCCCACCAGAGGAAGCAAAAATGACTTTGCGGACAGCGTGTTTTTTGGCGGCTTCGAGCAGGTTTAACAGGCCCAAGGCATTGACCTGGCAATCATATTGCGGGTCTTCTACGGATCGCCTAACGTTAATTTGCGCAGCATGATGATTGATGATCTCGGGCTGAAAGTCTGCGATGACCTTTGCTAAATCAGGAGAATTTAAATCTACTTGAAAAAACTGGCTTTGCGGATGGATGTTTTTACGATCGCCACTGGATAGATTATCCAATACAGCGACTTGATGCCCTGCGGCAAGATAAGCATCCTGAATATGTGAAGCAATAAAGCCGGCACCGCCGGTAACAAGTATGCGCATTTTTAGCCCTTTACTTCGCCAGAGAGAACTTTTAAATTAAAAATTAAGTGGGGTTTTAAAAAATCTTGTTATAAAGATGGGGCCCCCACTCTCCTTGGTGGAAAAAGCAAGATGAAACAAAAACAGAGTAAAGTAAATGGAAAATATTTTAGCAAAAATTGCAGAAGAAAAAAAACGCCTCAACGCCACGATTGTTTCGCATTTTTATCAAGAAGACGCGATTCAAGATCTCGCTGACTTTGTCGGAGATTCTTTGGCCATGGCCCAGTATTGCGAAAAAACCGATGCTGATGTGATTGTCGTTTGTGGTGTGCGTTTCATGGCCGAGACCGCCAAGACGCTCAACCCCAACAAAAAAGTCTTGCTGCCCGATTTGGAAGCGGGTTGCTCGTTGGCCGACAGTTGCCAGCCGGCTCCTTTTAAACAATTTAAATCCAAGCTCAATGATCCTTATGTCGTGATGTACATTAATTCTAATCCAGAAATCAAAGCGCT